>NZ_JASAUS010000021.1:0-83190 GCF_029953005.1 Bradyrhizobium sp. Mp27
GCTGAAGCTCTTGCCCGGGAAACAAACTCAAACTAACAGTCCCTTGTCCTGCCTCGCGGGTGGAGGAATTTGACTGACCACACCCGGAGGAATTTGAAGTGACCCGCGGGGCATTCGTCTAGAAGGCTGTTGTTCTCAACTAGTACGCCTGCCCTCGGTAGTGAGCAGCCGGTGCCGAGAGCTGGATTTCCGGACTCGACTTTCATTTCGCACCGCAGACCCAACGCGACAAGTATCGTCGAAAGAGAGTCTGTGCTGCTGAGCAGCGTAGGAGTCTCGAACCAATTCCGTCATCATTCATTTGCATGACGTCGTCCAGGGCTGTCTTAGCGCTCGAACTCGCAAGTGCGCTCACGCCGGACCGTTCGGCGATCGTTGCGTCCATCTCGGCTCTCACCTGATCGAAGTCGGCCAGTACCAACCGCAGATCAGCCACCACCGCGGCGTCATTGACGTCAATCCGTTCAGGCGAATGTTGCCCAGCAGGTATTTTCAGATGCGCGGACTGTATCCGGCAGGAAAGCCGAAGGTGATGAAGCGGCACAGTCCGCTCACCCACAGTCCGCGCGATAGCAGGAACCGGGCCTTGTCGAGCTCCTCTTGAATTCGAGCGAGCGGTTGATGCAATTTTTTGCAAGGGGCCATCCATCTCTAGCGGTTAGCTGCTCGGTAGAGCGTAGGCTGACCGGAACGCCCGGCCGTCCTTCGTTTGCATGATGGTATCGATCGGTCGAGTCTGGAGATCCCGGTCGCGCCGTGATCCTGCCGACCGAGCTGACCGCTTCGAGACCTCGCGTCTGGGTATAATCATCGTCATGCGAATGAAGGATGACCAGTCCCATGCCGCTACCTAGCGTTCGTCGTGTGTAATTCGGTCGGTCTTGACGTTCACAGCTCATCAAGAAGGACGCGGTGCAACGCGATGAGGTCGGTTTTCTGCGGAGCCGATTGCGGGCTCGTCAGGGTCGACTGCTTGAATGACATGAACTGAGCTTGAGGGAAAAGCGATGAACCTGTTGCAGAACGACGGGTCGGAGGGCATTCGAGATCCGGACGCCCGCCCCATGATTTCGGTGGCCATACCAACCTTCCGTCGACCGGATATGATACGCCGTACGATTGAAAGCGTGCTGCAGCAGAATTACGCCGACTGGGAAATGGTGATCAGCGACGACGAAGGTCCAAAAGGCGTCAGTTGGAGCATTCTGTCTGAATACGCTCGGAGCGATTCCCGTATTCGAATTGTCCAGAACCACCGAGGACGGGGCCAGGTTGAGAATACGAACAGCGCGATGCTCGCATGTCGCGGTCATTGGATCAAAGTGTTGCATGACGACGACTGGCTGGTGCCGGGATCGCTCGAGACTTTTGCGGAATTGGCGAGGACGTACCCCACCGCTGCGTTCATGACCTCCACATCTCATCTCGTTCAGGATGAAGGCATAAAATACCGCCGGGGAGGGCACGTCACGCTGTATTCGAGCCAGCAGTGCCTGACGGATCTCTATTTGGTCGGCAAGACCCGCGTGCTGGGAATTGTTCCGTCGACCCTGCTGATCAACAGCGAGGTCATCCAGGCAGGTTGTCTGATGCGAAACTACAAGTCGATCAGGTGGGGGGTGGACCAATTGTTCTTCGTCGACCTCGCCTGTCATGGCGACATGGTGGCGATCGACGACGGCCTGATCTTCTACGATATGACGGACCACGCGAATATTACCGGTTCCAAATCGTTCTCTCAGATCGATGAGGAGACCCTTGATCTCAAGAATCTGACCTGGAGCCTGGTCGAGGACAAGCAAGGGCTACCAGACCCCGAAACGGTCGTGCGTGCATTGCGGGTTGCAAGATTGCGCGGAAGATTTCGCCACCAGTCCTGGGGCGCAACGATCCGGGACGCGCTCCAGATCCTGCGTCCCTCGGTTATCAAGGCAGCCAACAAGGCGATCCGGGCGCGAGCGCGTACATCGGCAGCGGGCTCATTAGCTCGCGTGGGTCACGCCTGACGGGGCCGCCGCTGACCATTATCGGGACAAGGCGCTGGTCCGATCGGGGGCATCGAGGCGTGTTACGAAGTCGAACACGGGGCCGCCCGCTACCCCCCAATTGCTCGACCAGATCACTTGGGAACCGTCGGGCGACGGCGAGCCGTGAGTCTCGCTCCAGTAGTCGTGCGGGACGTTGCGTGTGTACGCAATGCGTCGGAATTCGCCACTGCCGTCAATTCGCAGGGCAATGACTTCCCGAGCGAAGGGCGCAAACTTTGGTAGCCGGGCGATCTCGGCCGGATCGCCACCATAGCTTAGAATCACCCAGCCGGGCCAGTGGATCGCGCGCGTGGACGCATGCGAGGCCTCACCACGCGGAGCCAGGGCGGTAACCACGCCGTCATCCAGCCGGCGCTTGATCACCTGGTATATGTCGGGATCAGATTTGCTGATTCCGACGTATACCTCGCGTCCGTCGGCGTCCACGGCCATGTCGCCATGACTCGGACGATGATGTTCGGTCCAGCTTTGCACCAGATCGCCTGCGACGGTAAAGATGAATGCCTCATCCTTTCCGTCGACCCATCGGCTGCATCTGATGTAGCTGCCCAGGGCAGATATCTCGCAAACGCCGTCTCGCCCGGGCAGTTTCCCCACTTCGATATCCGGAAACTTCTGTCGGCTCACGAGGTCAAACGCGAATGCGACGACGACGCCGTCGGCGCGCGTGCCTCGCACGGCGATGCGCCGGCCGTCCTGAGAGGGATTGCCCTTGCCCGGCCCGAACTGAAGGCCGCGATAGCCCTCGGCCATCAGCATGATCTCTTCGGCATTGGTTCGCGGCGTCCAGAGCGAGATCTTGCGCCCGATCGCGCATATCATGCGTTCGGGATCGCGCGGGTGCCACTCGCACTCGTCTTCGCGTTGCCGGCGGAACAGCGGAACGTATGTCCGTCCGTCCAGAAAGCAGAGCCCGTTACAACCGTTGGCGATCAGAAGCAGAGTCTGGTCGGCGTTCCAGGCCTGCGCGCTCGAATATCGGTGGGTGCAATAGGCTCGTTGACAGGCCAGGCCAGCACCCAAGGGCCCCGGGGTCGTTATCCGGACGATCGTGGCACCGGTGTCGGGATCGGTGACCGGAACGAGATAGTCGGGCAAGTTCATGCTGCTGGCAGTCGAGAGCTTGGTCTTTGCAAGCGTCTGTGCGGCGGCGATGCCCGCCAATGCAAGCACGACGGCCACGGCGCCGGCCAGGCCAATTCGCGTGTAGTGGGACGGAGACATCCGTATCATGCTCCATGGCAAGCAGGGGGCTCGGATCATCCGGGTGGGCAAGCGATCGATATGAGGTTCGATGCTTGCCGGTCACCAGGCTCCCGCGGGGACCAGGACTATTGGTTCGACGATGCGTTCTAGCTGCTCGGGCCCAGCGCGCATCATTTGAATGCAGGAGACGCCCCGCGAAATGTTGCGGATCCACGGGCAGGTTCTGATCCTCTCGATCGATAGATCAGTCCGGCGCGGTTAGCCGGGCGGCGCGTATAGGCGCCGCCCGGCATTTGTTGAGGGCTTGATGGGCGTCAGGCCGATCGGCCAGGCTAGTCCGGCTCTGCGGCGCCGATTTCGTGACGTCCGCGGTCGCTTGACACAAGGCTGAGCGTAGGTTCCCGATCCATTGACAACGGCAGCGCGTGACCATTCGAGACCCGCACCAGTGATCCGTTGTTCATTCCCCAAATTGCGGCCTGCGTCCTGTTCTGGACCCGTATCTTGCGCAGGATCGCCTTGACGTGGACCTTCACGGTCGCCTCGGCAATATCGATCTTTCGCGCAATGCACTTGTTGGAATTGCCCTCGATCAGATAGGAGAGAATCGCCCGCTCTCGCGGTGACAGATGAGGTGCTATCCGTTCTTCGGCCGCAACGAGGAGATTTGATCGCTCTTCGATCGCTGGCTGAAGTTGAGGCTCGCGATCGAAACCGCTATCGAGCACGAATGACAGGAAAGCCGGTGGAAACACCGTCTCGCCCATTGTCACGAGCTCGATGGACTTGATGAAAGCGTCGCATGAATTGACGTCGACGAAATAGCCGCTGGCACCGGCCTTGTAGGCCGCGATCAACTCATCCGGCCGGTAGTGGTCCGAAACGATCGCTACGCGCGCGTCCGGATACTGCTCTCTTACAAACCCGATGTGCTTCATGGCTGCATCGAATTCGCCGGTGCTGTGGATAATCACAAACAGGAGCTGCTGATGTGCCTGGAGTGTGCTTGTAACTTCATCGGTGCTCGAGGCCGACACCGCAATTTGAAAATCTGCCGCATGCAGTATTTGAGAAATTCCCTCTCGCAGCAAAATATTTCGTCCGATCAAAACAACTTTGCAGGATTGCCGCCTCCTCATCTTACCCTCCGCAACCAACGCAATGACACAACTTGAATGAAAAACACGCAGGAAAAGGAACAAAAGCGCCTCGTGGCCCGTTTTTTCTGATTTGCAGAAGCCGGGCACCGTTTAGTTAATAATTGCTGAAGGTTAGATTCGATCTTTCGATTTTGCCTATATACCTTTCGTTATAGGCCGATGGGTCCCCAAGCTCTTGGTGAACGGCCGTCGGAGATTGACTTGGGGGCGAAATAGAATGCTGATTCAACCTTTGAATGTTCGCCGTGAGCGGGTGAATCCGTTCGCGAAAGCCTTGCTCCATCGCGATGCTTTCGAGCTTGCCAAGTGGCAAATGGATAGACCGCTCGCCAGCGGTTGTGAGCCGAGACCACCGGGTTCATACGGCCCTTTGATCCGGCGAACTTGATGTATATTGCGATCACAGACTCGTGCGGTTATTTGCCTCATAGGTCCGCTACGCCAAATGATACTTTAGGGAATTGCTCGAAGTTTATTTGTTGGTGATCAATTGATGTTGGAGCGGCAAGGGCGGGGGCCTCTAGCTTCAATCGCGGGAATTTTGGGGGCGGCAGGTTAGGGAGCGCCCGATGCGTCGTGCGACTGTAGTGATTGCAGACCGACACCCAATGGTTTTGCAGGGTCTCGCAAGTGTTCTTGGTTCAGAATCCGATTTCGAGGTCGTTGCATCCTGCGGCGATGCTGCGAGCTGCATCCAGGCAATTTTGACGCTTGCGCCCGACATAGCGATCATGGACGCGGCAATGCCGGAGCTGACCGCGCTGATGAACAATTCACTCAGCCATTCGGACAGCCGACCAACGCGGTTTGTGTTCTTCGCGCCGAGCGAGGACTGCGATCTTGTGTTGGCGGGCGCCCCGGCCGGGTACAGTGTCCTTCTGAAGGAGATGACGGGCCAAGCCGTGGTGCAAGGCTTGCGAGACATTGCCAACGGCCAGACCGTTGTTCCGTTATCGCCCACCGATCAGGCCGCGCCTCGCGAGCACAGTCCGAATCCGGAAAGCGCGCTCGCGGTACTCACCGAGCGCGAGCGGCAGATCATGCGCCTGGTCTCTCGTGGTCTGTCCAACAAGGAAATCGGCCGCCGGCTCAACATTGCAGACGGCACCATCAAGGTTCACCTCCACAACATTTTTCAGAAGCTTGAAATCGGCAATCGCACTGCGCTTGCGGCCCTCGCTATCTCGCAGGATGACCGCGCCAATTCGGCGCAGGACAAACCGGCGCATGCTGGATCGGATCCGGTGCCCGGGGAGCGCTAAGACATCATATCGCACTGTTTGCAGTGCGATATGCGGGCATTTCACCGAAGCTCAGCCGAGCGACCGTTGCACCTTCAGATTGTGCAAGCGCCGGCAAAGCTGCGTTTTCGATCTCCTATCCCTCGATGGAGAACTGAAGAACGAACAGCGACCGGCCGCCAAGCTCGGGGCTGTCGCTGACTTCCACCTGCCAGGAAATGTAATGCAGGAGTGGGTCCATCACGTCGTGCTTGAGGATCTCGCCGCTCAGTTCGATCGCAGTGGTCCGCGCCGCGGAAATGTCGGGGAGATCAAGTCCGACATCGTCGAGCACTGAATGACCGTCGTGGATATGAAAGAAATACCGCGGCATGGATGTCTCCGGACAACGCGAACATTCCGATGACTGCAGCGAGCCCCCCGCATCACTGTCAAGATTTCGCATCGCAGGGGCGCGCATAGCAAGCGGCTATTCTAGGAGGGCTCAATCATCATTGATGGGTACCCCGACGTTGATCTGCATGACCACGAATTCAGAATGAACAATTGCTTCTCGAGGACTACGATGATGTTGCGTCGACGGAGCCCACTTCGGCGCAGCGCTGCGGCCCCGGCCCTGCGAATCCCCAATGCCCCCGCCGGGGCCGCGCCCTTTTCGCAAGTCTCGTCAGGTGGTCCATCACCGCCGCGCAGAAATTGCAATCGACACTCCGATCGGTTGGGAGCGGACGGTTTGACTTTGGGGGACATCATCTCGAAAAGGTCATATCGCGTAGTAGTCGCGATACCAGCGGACGAAATTGGATATACCGGTTTCGATGGGGGTGGAGGGCGAAAACCCGGTATCGCGCATGAGATCGCCAACGTCGGCAAACGTTTCCGGGACATCTCCAGGTTGCATTGGCAGCATTTCCTTCGCTGTGGTTCGTCCCAGCTCTTTCTCGATCAATTCGAGGACGTGCATCAGCGCTTCCGGGCGGTTATTGCCTACATTGTAGAGCTTGGCCGGTGCGCCCGCCGCATCGGCGTTGTCCTCCGGAGCGCGCTCGATCAGCCGCGAGATGACGCGCGTGACGTCGTCGACATAGGTGAAGTCGCGCCGCATCCTGCCATGGTTGAAGAGCTTGATCGGCCTGCCTTTGACTATCGCGTCGGCGAACAGGAATATCGCCATGTCGGGCCGGCCCCACGGGCCGTAGATCGTAAAGAACCGTAAGCCGGTGACCGGGAGTCGGTACAGGTGGCTGTACGAATGGGCCATCAGCTCGTTGGCTTTCTTCGTCGCGGCATAGAAGCTGACGGGGTGGTCGGCCCTATGCCGGGTTGAAAATGGCAACTCGGCATTGGCGCCGTACACGGACGATGATGATGCGTAGATCAAATGACCACAGGCGTTATGCCTGCAGCCTTCGAGGACGTTGAGGAATCCCTCAAGATTGGCGTCGACATAGGCGTGCGGCTGATCGATCGAATGCCGGACGCCGGCCTGAGCGGCTAAATGGACCACTCTCGCAAAACGATGTTTTGCGAACAGCTCGGCCATCGTCGACCGATGTCCAAGATCGATCTGCACGAAGGAGAAACGCGGATCGCGGCGCAGAATGTCGAGACGCGCGCGCTTGAGGGCTGGGTCGTAGTAGTTGTTGATGTTGTCCAATCCGACGACCCGGCGCCCTTCATCGAGCAGTCGACGGGCAACATGAAAACCGATGAAGCCAGCAGCTCCGGTCACCAGAACGTCGTCGGCAACTTGCTCTGAGCGAGATGACATTCGCTGTCCAAGTTAGATGGAGTTCGAACGGCGAAGAAGGCGCCATCGATCGCAGAAAGTTAACTCTCAATCGCGCCGCATCTCGATTGCGCAAATGAGCGCACCTGACGATGGCGGCGGAGCCGAGCTGCCAGCAGCCGCTCGAACGGATTACTCCGTGCATCCTCGCCTGTCTCAAATTCCAGGGGCGTAGCGTATGTAATGTTCGAGCGAACCGCGTCATCATCCATTTGCATGAAGATGAAGCCAGACAAACCTGCAGAGTTGTCTCAGCGGCGGGCTTGCCCGACTTGGCCGTCGGCTTGGAGTACGCGCTGTCGAACGATCGACGTCGGTGACTTGAGCGCAAACGGCGTGGTCAGGGGTGTTTGCGATGAAGATGGTCCGTGTTGACGCCCTCGGCGCGAATGTATCGAGCATCGGTTTCGGCTGCGCGTCGCTCGGGGGGCGCGTTGGGGCTCGCAGGGGGATCGAGGGGCTCGAGCGCGCATACGACGCCGGAATAACCTGGTACGACGTGGCGCCTTCGTATGGCGATGGGACGGCCGAGTCTATTTTGGGCCAGTTCGTATCCAGGAAGCGCGGCAGCGTCCATATCTGCACAAAGGTCGGGATGCGCCCACGTGATACCTCCGCCGTTAAGCGGATCCTGAAGCCGGTAGCGCGCGCCGCTCTTGCGGTGTTTCCCGGGATCCAACCGCGCCTCTCCGCAATGAAGTCGAAGCCCTTCAAAGTGCCGCTATCGGCCGAGCTGATCAGGACGAGCATCGAGGATAGCTTGAGGCGGCTTCGCACGGATTATGTCGACGTGCTTGCGCTCCACCGTCCCACCCGCGAAGAGGTCGTTCGCGAAGACATCATTCGAGCGGTCGAGCGCGTCGTCCAGGACGGGAAGGCCCGCGCAATTTCGATTGCGGGCAATAACGAAGGCGGAATTGACGACCTCCATGAATCGCTACCATACCGGCTGATTCAGATCGCGAATAATCCGCTCGAGCCGAATCTTCAGAGATCGACCGAGATTGCGCGACGCAGGACGTTTGTCACCTATGGATCATTCTCGAGCGTCGATCCGCTCGTCGCAAGGCTAGGATCGGAGAAAGAAATACTGAACGGCCTTTACGAGATGGGATACCGGGGCGACCTCACCGAGATCGCTGCTGCCTTTGTCGTAGATTATGCGCTGGCAACGAACTCGGAAGGAGTCTCATTGTTTTCGATGTTTCGGAAAGAGCATCTCGCGTTCAATCTGCGCCGGTCAGCGCAAATCCCGGCGCTTCATCAGCTCAATCGCATCGTCGCCGATCTCTCGAACGGACCGCGGGAAACCGAACGGTTGGTCGTGCGCGCGTCGGTGTAGCGATCAAGTGCGGAGCTTATGGGCATGAGGTCTACTCCGTCATCATCATACAATCGGCGGCTGCGCGTGCTAGAATTCACGTCCCACGATACTACTCGCCAATGTTGTCGACGATATTCGACTGGCGCGCGGACGGCCACGACGCGGCTAGTGTGATCGTCTCGCCGAGGCCTGCGCAGCAGGGCAGGCCAAAGGTGAGGGGGCCAGGCCGCTGCCGTCGCGTTAGGAGATTGCCCGCAATCGCGGTTGCGCTTGGTGGGCCCGTTGATAGATGCTCGGAGAGAGACCATGTGCGGAATTGTTGGTGTCGTCGGGCGGGGCCCAGCCTCTGCTCTTCTTTTGGATGCGCTGAAGCGGCTCGAATATCGCGGATATGACTCGGCCGGTATTGCCACTCTCGAGGACGGCTCGCTGACGCGACGTCGTGCGGTCGGAAAGCTCGCAAACCTCAAGAGCAGGCTCGACTCGGAGCCGCTTGCCGGGCGGATCGGAATTGGTCACACCCGCTGGGCAACGCACGGCCGTCCCGATGAGACGAATGCGCATCCCCACATGGTTGACGGCGTGGCGATCGTGCACAATGGGATCATCGAAAACCATCGAGAGTTGCGCAATGATCTCAAAGCGGCCGGTGCACATTTTGCGACCGAAACCGACTCCGAAGTGGTTGCGCATCTCGTTAGCCGCGAGCGGAAGAACGGATACGAGCCGGTCGCAGCGGTGCGTAAGGTGCTCCCGCGCTTGAACGGAACGTTTGCGCTCGCCTTCCTGTTCGAAGGGCACGACAATCTCCTGATCGGTGCCCGAAAGGGCTCGCCGCTTGCTGTCGGCTACGGTTGCGGCGAAATGTTCCTGGGTTCGGATGCGATGGCGCTCGCGCCTCTGACGGACATTGTCGCCTACCTTGAGGACGGCGATCTCGCCGTCGTGACCCGAGAGCAGATCGAGTTTATCGACGTGAACGGCGCGAGCCTCCGCCGTACGTCGGCCAAAATCGCTGGTGCAGCCGTGATTGTTCACAAGGGCGAGCATCGCCACTTCATGGCGAAGGAGATTCACGAGCAGCCGAAGGTGGTTGGGCAGACGCTTGCGCAATATATCGCGCGCGACGGGACAATCAGGTTGCCGGCGGGCGTGGATGTGGACTTCGGGACAGTCGATCGTGTGTCGATTGTAGCTTGCGGGACCTCCTTCTACGCCGGTCTGATTGCGAAGTACTGGTTCGAGCGCTACGCCAGGCTTCCGGTTGAAATCGATATTGCATCGGAGTTCCGTTATCGCGACGTTCCGTTCGGCGCGGGCAATCTGGCGATTTTCGTGTCGCAATCCGGCGAAACGGCCGACACGCTCGCTTCGTTGGAGTTCGCCAAGACCCACGGCCAGCGCGTTCTCGCTGTCGTCAACGTGCAAACTTCGACGATGGCTCGTTCGAGCCACATCGTAATGCCCACATTGGCCGGTCCGGAAATAGGGGTCGCATCGACAAAGGCGTTCACCTGTCAGCTGGCAATCTTGCTCTGCATTGCAATCGCGGCCGGTCGCAGTCGCGGTGTGCTCTCAGCCGAAGGCGAGCGCTCGCTCGTCCGGGCCCTTGCTGAGATTCCAGACTATATGGCCCGCGCGCTCGAACTGGAGCCGAAAGTCCATGAGCTCGCGCGTGAGATCGCCAGGGCCAGAGACGCTCTGTTCATAGGCCGGGGCACCAATTATCCGCTGGCATTGGAGGGAGCCCTCAAGCTCAAGGAGGTCACTTACATTCACGCAGAGGGCTATGCGGCCGGTGAGCTCAAACATGGACCGATCGCGCTGATCGACAAGGGCCTGCCGGTCATCGTCATTGCGCCGTACGACGCGACGTTCGAAAAGACCATGTCGAACATGCAGGAGGTGATCGCCCGTGGGGGCCGCATTATCCTCTTGACCGACCAGAGAGGTGCTTCACTCGCCGCGTCCAGTGGTTGCTCGGTCCTGGCCTTACCGGATATGCCCCCGATCGTGGCGCCGCTGGCTCTCGCGGTGCCGCTACAGCTCCTTGCGTATCACAGTGCCGCGATTATGGGGACCGACGTGGATCAGCCGCGGAATCTCGCGAAGTCGGTGACCGTCGAATAGTCGGTCCGGTCGCGCCGCATGCGCTTCAGAAGGAGGTGCTGTCGAAAGCAGGATGCTGGTCTAACAGACAGGGGCGCTCCGAAATGGGTGCCTCTTTCGACCAGTCCGCGGTCTCGGCGGCTCGGGGTAAAACCTGGTGGCCTTCGGGCCCAGGTTAAGCACCGACGTCCGCAGGGCAGGCGGCCCCGCTATATTGTAACCGCGTTGGCGGGGCCGCTGCTGCCAAGAAACGAGCTAGGACCTGGGGGCTGCTTCTCCTCGCAGACTCTTCGGCATCAGGCCGCAAGGGCAGCCCGATCAGGGAGTAGTCCTTTCGGGTTATTGGAAGACTGTTCTGCTTCGAGATAGCTTCAGGCAAGCCCGTCCGGTCGACGAGCTCGTTTAGCATCCTACGTGCGCTTCGCGAGGGATCATGTCGGTTTTGACGGGAACAGCCGGCGCGAACATTCGACGCGGTGATATGATTAAAGTCATCAAGGGGAGGCTGTTCCCGGCGCTCCTTTACGAGCAACATGAGGGCGGCGCCGCCGAAGATATTCCCGAGGGCGCCCGTGCCTATTGCCTCAAAGACAAAGTCTGGCGAACGATGCCTCCGGGCTTCCGCCCCTCCTAGAGCTTATTGGCGAAGCAGCATCGCAAAATGGCCGAGCCAGGCTCGGCCAAGTCGTGAGTGGGCCGGCGACGCAACCTCCGCGGTAGGTCTGGACCGACGGCGGAGCGCTGTGTGTGCAGACTAGCTGCAGCTCAGCGGCAACGGCTGGTCGGGGTGCAACTCGTACCAATCGTAGCAATCTGGATAGGCGCCGTAGAATCCGTATCCGGGTCGATAGCGACCAAAGCGGTGGAACGCATGTTGGCGCAGGCCGATGCCGCCGGCGCCGGCATGACCGCCGAATCCGAGATGTTCGCCGCCAAAGCCTCCATCACGCGCCATGCCGCCGAAATGCGCGCCGCCGCCGCCGAAGCCCATATGTCCGCCGCCAAAGCCACCACCGCCAAAACTGGCGTGGCCGCCACCGCCAAAGCCACCACCGTGGCCGCCGCCACCGCCACCGCCGTGCGCCTCGGCCGCGCCGATGGCCAGGGTCGAGGCAAGCGCCGCCGTTGCCAAAATCATGATTGCTCGTTTCATGGGACACTCCTTTCGTGTCGATCTGCCTGGTCATCCATGCAGTCCGCTCCCGCGTCGTGCCGTCGCCGAAGCTCCTGATGACAAGGCTCGTGATGAAAGGAGAGGTAGGAGCGATGCGCGGCAATCCCACTAAATTCGACTTCAGGAACGAGGCGCGCCGGTAGGGAAGATGATCCCGCCGCGGGGGCCGCGGCCCACAGAAGGGGCGGGCTGAACGTTCCAGCCCGCCCACGTCGTTCGATGAGGAGCGGCCGACCGAGGCGCCCGGCCGGCCAGGGAAATGCCGTAATCAGAAGCTGCCCGTGCCGGGCTCGCAAGGCACGTTGTTGCCGGTCCACGGCGCTGTCGCGAAAGCGCCGACGCGCGGCGCAGGAACGCAGACGCGGCCTCCCTGCTGATAGAAGGGCGCATCCGATGCGGCCGCATCGGTTGTCATCGCGGGCTGTCGCACGACGGCATGGTGCTCGCGCGCCATGACGGGTCCCCCGAGCACGGCGGCTGCAATCAATCCCGTCGACAAGAGTTTGAGAGTGGTCATTTCGGCTTCTCCTTTGATGACATCAGGCCGACCAAGCGGCTCCGCATCAACGTGTGGACGGCCGGGCGTCGTCCAAATGCACGAATTGCTCACCGGATTTCAACGGCCTGTGAGCCGGCGCGGCGTTGCAAGCACGATCGTGCGAATGCGCAACATCCGTTGCCTTGAGAGTAACGGGGAGCGCATCGCAGGCATATGTTGATGAAAGCGCAGTTCAGAATGGAGGCGGAAGATGATCACGACGACAGCGAGACTTATGGCCATCGCGCTGGCCCTGTTGGCGACGGGCTCGGCGCGCTTCCTGAATCGCTATTTAGTGGTGCCCCATGCTCCGCAGGACTATCTCGTCAGACAACGAGTGGCCTATGGCAGGCTGGCGCGGCGCCGCGCGTTCAGAGCGGGCGGGCATTGAACATGACGCTCCGGACCGCCGAGCCCGTGCTCCTCCGCCGCAGGCCGAAACGCCTCGCAGAACGTGGGAGCAGGATCATGACGCGGATTCTTCTGATCGAAGATGATGCCGAAACCGCCGAGGTGATCGTCGCCGAACTCGCCGATCGCGGTTTTGAGGTCCAATGGGCCCCTGACGGCGTCGACGGTCTCGATCGGGCGCGCGCGGCGTGTCCGGATGCCATGATCGTCGATCGCATGCTGCCCGGAATGGACGGGCTGACCGTCATCGAGGCCCTGCGCAAGGATCGGGTCGGGACACCGGTGCTGGTTCTGAGTGCGCTCGGCGCCGTGGACGATCGGGTACGCGGATTGCGCATGGGGGGAGACGACTATCTCACCAAGCCGTTCGCGATCATCGAGCTCGTCGCACGCATAGAGGCATTGCTGCGCCGTCCGATGGACAGCCGCGAGACCACGTTGCATGTCGGGCCGCTGGAGCTCGATTTGATCGAGCGGACCGCGCGACGCGACGAGCGCGAGATCGACCTGTTGCCGCGTGAGTTCCGCCTGCTCGAATACATGATGCGCCGGAGCGATCAGTTGCTCACGCGCGCGATGCTGCTCGAAGAGGTCTGGAACTATAAGTTCGTTCCGGCAACGACGAATCTGATCGACGTGCATATGGGCCGGCTGCGCCACAAGGTCGATGGTCCCGGCGACACCCAGCTCATCCACAATGTTCGCGGCTCCGGCTTCATTCTGCGTTCGCGCGCATAGAGACGCGAAACCCAGGGGCTCGCGGAGCACATCTCGGACGAATATCGAGTGCCGGTTCGATGCGCCAGATTCAGTTCATCCGTTCGAACACGTTCCTCTGGGCCCTGGCGGTGGCGGCCGCATTTGCGCTGTTCGTGGTCGGGCTGTTCGCGTTCACCTATTGGAAGCTCGACGACTATCTGATCGCGCGATCCGACCGCATGATCATGACCCGGATCAGTTTCATCGCCGATTTGCCGTCGGCGCGCCGCATCGGAGCGATCTCCGATCATCTCGAGCAGGATTCCAGGGGCGTGCAGTACGCGGGACTTTTCAATGGTGCCGGCACCCGGCTTGCCGGCAACATCGACAGCTTGCCGCGCGCACTCGATCTCGGCGGAGCGGCGCAGGGTGTGCGGCTCGACCTCATTGAGAAATCGGCGGTCCACGGACCGGTCATCAGGGTCGTGGGCAGGCGTCTTGAGAACGGCGATGTCCTGGTGATGGGACGGAATGTCGATGAGACGCACGAGATCTCGAGTGTCGTGGGGCAGGCGCTCGCGCTCGGCCTGCTGCCGGCGTTCTGCCTCTGTCTGCTGGCCGGCGCGTGGCTGAGCGTTCGCGCCCAGAGGCGCGTGGAAGAGGTGAACCAGCGGGTGCAGCGGATCGTGGCCGGGGAGTTGCGCGAGCGGCTTCCGGAGGACAATTCCGACGATCCGTTCGCGCGACTGGCCAGCATCGTCAACGGCATGCTCGCCGAGATGGAGACCATGATCAACGCGCTTGCCGGCGTCGGCAACGATATCGCCCATGATCTCAGGACGCCGCTCACGCGCGCACGCTTGGCGCTGGAGCGCGGCCGAACGCATGCGACCACCCTGGAGCAGCTCCAGGAGGTCACGGACAAGGCAATGGCCGGAATCGATCAGTCGCTCGCGATCGTCACCGCATTGCTGCGCCTCACCGAGATCGAGAACAGCCGCCGCACCGCCGGCTTCGGTAACGTTGCGCTCGACGAGATCCTGCGCGAGGTGTGCGACGTCTATGAGCCCATCGCCGAAGACAAGGGCATCGGGCTTGGCGTCGTCATCGATCGCAATGTGCTGGTGTGGGGCGATCGAGACCTGTTGTTCGAAGCGATGGCCAATCTCGTCGACAATGCCGTCAAGTTCACGCCGCCCGGCGGCCAGGTGAGGCTCGAACTGGTGTCGGAAGATGACACCGCGCTCGTGCGGGTAAGTGACACCGGACCCGGCATCAGCACGCAGGAGCGCGAAGCGGTGCTGCGGCGATTTTATCGTTCCGACAAGATGCGCAACACGCCGGGGGTTGGGCTTGGACTGAGCCTGGTGGCTGCCATCGTCAAGCTGCATGGCTTTCGATTGATCATCGGTCCGGCTCCCGGCGGGCAGATCGAGATCCTTGCCTGGACCGGGAGGGCGAGCAAAGCCGCCACATGCCGGTCCCGGACCCCAACTCTCGCAACCGTCAATCAGATGTGATGCCCCTCATGATGCGTGATGTTCTCGATGCCAGGACATGCCGAATGTCTGAAGGCGAATTCAGGTTTGTTACGCTCAATTCAGTGGCCGCCGCCTTCGGAGGCTTCCTAGAGTCCGCTCGCCGGTTTCGTATGTGGGAGTGACAGATGCAGATCCGCCTGGAAGTAGCGAGGAATAGTGTCATGGCCGTCGCGGCCGGAGCTCCATCGCCCTCATTCCTCAGCGCCTATTCCGCGGCCATCAAGCGCTATGAACTGCTCGAGCCCGGTCACGAGCAGCAGCTTGCGCGCCGCTGGCGCGAGACGCGGGACCGTGGTGCCGTGAACGCGCTCGTCACGAGCCATCTCCGGCTCGCAGCCAAGGTGGCGCGCGGCTACAAGGGGTACGGTCTGCCCTTGGCCGATGTGATTGCGGAGGCAAATCTCGGCCTCGTCATCGCGGCGTCACGCTTCGAACCCGGCCGCGGTGCGCGGTTCTCCACCTATGCGGTGTGGTGGATCAAGGCCTCGGTTCACGAATACATCCTGCGGTCCTGGTCTCTGGTCAGGATCGGCACGACGGCAGCGCAGAAGAAGCTGTTCTTCAAGCTCCGCAGCGAGATGAGGAAAGCTGCGGGCGGCGCGATGGCGGCGCTCACGCCCGATGTCGCCGAGACGATCGCGGAAAGGCTCGACGTCACGGCGCGTGAGGTGATCGAGATGGATTCCCGCCTGAACGGTGACATGTCGCTGAATGCGCGCGTTGGCGACGACGAGCAAGGAACCGAGTGGGAAGCGTTGCTGGTCGATCAGGCGATCGACGCGGAGACAGTGCTCGCCGATCATGAGCAGACGGAGCGCCGTACCAACGCCTTGCGCGTTGCGCTGGGCATGCTGACGGCGCGCGAGCGTCATATTCTGGAGGCGAGGCGGCTGGCGGAATGCCCGGTTACGCTGGACCAACTCGGATTCGAGCTTTCGATCTCCAGCGAGCGGGTTCGGCAGATCGAGATCCGCGCCTTTGCCAAGGTCAGGCGAGCCGCAATTCTTGCCGTGCAGGATGCGGCACGCAAGCGCCCCGACGGTGCCTCCGGCTCACGGCCGCGGGAGCTCACCGCTCCATGAGCGATCGAGAAGCGGTGATGCCGGTACGAATGATGTCTGTCATGCCACGGAGCATCTGAATTCGTTTTCATTTGAACGGATGCTCTCCCGTCCTCATCTGTTCAATGATCCCGCGCAACTTGCTTCAGGCAGAATTACCATGGGAATTGTTCGCTTCGCGCTGCGGTTTCCGCACACGTTCTATGTGCTTGCGGCGCTGATCCTGTTCCTCGGCGGCATCGCGATCTGGTCGATGCCGACGGACATTTTTCCGGAGATCCGCATCCCCGTCGTCACGGTGGTGTGGAGCTACACCGGCCTGTCGACGCCCGAGATGGAGCAGCGGGTCAGCACCTACAGCCAGTATTCGATCAGCGCCAATGTCAGCGGCATCAAGAACATCGAGGCGCAAACCCTGAACGGCCTGTCGGTTCAGAAGATCTACTTTCAGCCGGACGTCAATCTCGACCTCGCGATCTCGCAGATCGTCTCGGCAACCAACGCCATCCGCGCCCTGATGCCGCCGGGCATTCAGCCGCCGATCATCGTGCAGTTCAATGCATCGAGCGTGCCGGTGCTGCAGCTCAGCCTCGAGTCCAATAGTCTGAACGAGCAGCAATTATACGATTTCGGCATCTACCGTATCCGGCAGCAATTGGCGCCTGTTCCGGGCGTGACGCTGCCCACGCCTGCCGGCGGCAAGTACCGCCAGATCATGGTCGACATCGATCCGAACAAGCTCCTGTCGCGCGGATTGACGCCACTCGACATCGTCAATGCGGTGAACACCCAGAATCTGACGCTGCCCACCGGCACGACGAAAATCGGAGACACCCAGTACACCGTTCGAACCAACGCCACGCCAGCCTCGATCAAGGATCTCAACATGATCCCGGTCAAGTTCGTGAACGGGGCCACGATCTTCCTGAAGGACGTGGCCCAGGTCCGGGACGGCTCCCAGGTCCAGCAGAACATCGTGCGCGAGGACGGTCATCGCGCCGTCCTGCTCAGCGTGATCAAGAACGGAAATGCCTCGACGCTCGCTGTCGTCAACGGGGTGAAGAAGGCCTTGAGTTCGATTCGCGCGTCGGCTCCTGCAGGGATGAAGATCAACGAGCTGTTCGATCAGTCGGTCTTCGTCACCCATTCGGTCGATGGCGTGCTGCGCGAGGGCGCGATCGCGGCCGGCCTCACGGCACTGATGATCCTGCTGTTTCTGGGATCGTGGCGATCGACACTGGTCGTCTTGATCTCGATCCCGCTGGCGATGCTGTCTTCGCTGGTCGTGCTGTATTGTCTCGGCGAGACCTTGAACACGATGACGCTCGGCGGACTTGCGCTCGCGGTCGGTATCCTGGTCGACGATTCCACGGTGACGATCGAGAACACGCACCGGCTCTGGACCGAGGAAGGCATGCCGTTGCCCGATGCGACGCTGCACGGGGCGGCTGAAATCGCGGTGCCGACGCTCGTCTCCACGCTCGCCATCAGCTGTGTGTTCACCTCGGTCGTCTTTCTGGAAGGACCCGCCAAGTACCTCTTCACCCCGCTGGGTCTGGCGGTGGTGTTCGCCATGCTGGCATCGTATGCGTTGTCGCGAACACTGACTCCGATCACCATCGGCCTGCTGCTGAAAGGCGAACGGCGCCATGGCGAGGGCGGAATCCCGTCGGGAATCTTCGGTCGCGCCTCGGCGATGTTCGAGCGTGGGTTCGAACGTCTGCGCAACGGCTATTCCGACCTGCTGTTGACGTTGCTTCGGCGTCGCGTCGTCGTGCCGGTCGTCGCGGTCCTGGTGCTGGCGCTCGGGGCCACCATGTTCGTCTATGTCGGCAGGGACTTCTATCCCCTGATCGACGGCGGCCAGATCCAGCTCCACGTTCGCGCGCCCGCGGGCACCCGCATCGAGAAGACGGAAGCGATCTTCCAGGCGGTCGAAGACAAGATCCGCGAAGTGATTCCGGAGCGGGACCGGGCGCTGATCGTCGACAATATCGGGCTTCCGGCGCGTCCCTACAATCTCGCATTCACCGACGGCTCGACGATTGGCGTGAACGACGGCACCATTCTCGTGTCGCTCAAGGACGGGCACAAGCCGACCGCAGACTACGTCAGGAAACTGCGCCAGGTGCTGCCGAAGGCGTTCCCGGAGGACACGTTCTACTTCCAGGCGGCCGACATCGTGACGCAGATCCTGAACTTCGGCCTTCCGGCGCAGATCGATGTCCGCACGGTTGGCTACGGCGCCAACAATCTGGCCGTGGCCAAGGAACTGCAGAAGAGCCTCGCGGCGATCCCCGGTGTCGTCGATGCGCATCTGCAGCAGGAAGTCGATGCTCCGGCGTTCTATGCCGACATCGATCGCACGCGGGCTGCGCAGCTCGGGCTCAACGCCAGCACGGTGGCGACCAATATCAAT
The DNA here is from genome assembly GCF_029953005.1 of Bradyrhizobium sp. Mp27. Classification (NCBI taxonomy): domain Bacteria; kingdom Pseudomonadati; phylum Pseudomonadota; class Alphaproteobacteria; order Hyphomicrobiales; family Nitrobacteraceae; genus Bradyrhizobium; species Bradyrhizobium sp. Mp27. Next base: position 18,721 of record NZ_JASAUS010000021.1, read on the forward strand.
GTCAGCCTCAGCTCGTCGGCGCAGGTCTCACCGAACTTCTGGACCGATCCGACGTCGGGAATCCCGTATTATCTGGCCGTACAGACGCCCGAATACAGGGCCAATTCTCTGAACGCACTGGGAAACACGCCGGTGTCGGCCTCGCTTGCCGCGAGCGGGCAGACGGTGCCCGGCCTCCTCAGCAATGTCGCGACGTTCAAGCGGGGGAGTGTCCCCACCAATTCGAACCAGGCCAACGTCCAGCCGGTGTTTGACGTCTATGCGAGCGTCCAGGGTCGCGATCTCGGCGGCGTCGCGGCCGATATCAACAAGGTCACGTCCACACTCCAGAAGCAGCTCCAGCCGGGTAATTCGATCCAGGTCCTGGGACAGATCCAGAGCATGAATCAGTCGTTCCGCAATCTCGGAATCGGCCTGCTGTTTGCCGCCATCCTGGTCTACCTGCTGATGGTCGTGAACTACCAGAACTTCGGCGATCCCTTCGTCGTCATCCTGGCGCTGCCAGCGACCCTGTGCGGCATCGTGACGATGCTGTTCATCACCGGAACGACACTGAACGTGCCTTCGTTGATGGGGGCGATCATGGCGGTCGGCGTTGCCTCCGCGAATTCGATCCTGCTCGTAACGTTCGCGCGTGATGAGCAATTGAAGGGACATTCCGCGTTCCAGGCCGCGCTGAGCGCGGGCCGCACCAGGATCCGTCCGGTCCTGATGACTGCTGCCGCGATGATCGTGGGCATGATCCCGATGGCGCTCGGAGGTCCGGGCGAGGAGCAGAACGCCGCGCTCGCGCGCGCAGTGATCGGCGGACTGCTGTTCGCAACCCCGACGACATTGCTGATCGTGCCGTACCTCTTTGCCATGCTGCGCAAAGGCAACGATGGCAAGCCTCACCACGGCGTATTCGAGGAGCAACCGGAATGAGCGACGTTCGTGTGCGGACCAAAGACGACGAGGCGAGGGACCCGCCCGATGCGGAGAGCCGCCGCATCGTCGAGCTCCCCGGCAAGGCCGCGCCATCCGAACGCCGTTACGGCGGCGCGCTGCTCGGAGGAGGGATGCTTCTGCTGCTCGTGGGCGGTCTCGGCATTGGCGGCTGGCGGCACTATCAGGCGGCGCGTGAGGTCGCTGCAGTGGCGGAGCAGGTGAGAACCGCCATTCCGGAAGTGCGAGTGGCGGCGGTCCGGCCCAGCGGTGACCTGATGAAGGTTACCTTGCCGGCGACGACGACGGCGTTCGAGGCAGCCAATATCTTCGCGCGGACCAGTGGCTATATCGAAAAGCGCTTTGTGGATATCGGCGACCGGGTCAAGAAAGGCGATCTTCTCGCGGAAATCACCGCTCCGGAACTCGACCAGCAGATCGCCCAGGCCCAGGCGACGCTGGCGCAAAACCAGGCCGCCTTGCAGCAGGCGCAAGCGAGCCGGGAGCTTGCCGACGTCACCAATGCGCGCGACAGCAATCTGGTCAAGCAAGGCTGGCTGACGGCACAGCAGGGGGACAACGATCGTCTCACCCTGCGAGCACAGCAGGCGGCCGTGGGCGTCGCCCAGTCGAACATCACGGCGCAGGAGGCCCAGATTCGGGTCCTCCAGCAGGAGAAGGCCTATCAGCGCGTGGTGGCGCCGTTCGACGGCGTGATCACACAGCGCAACGTGGATAATGGCAGCCTGGTGCAGGCCGGGTCGACTTTCATGTTCACGCTGATGCATCCCAACGTGATCCGAACCCAGGTCTTCGTGCCGCAGGACGAGGCCTTCGGGGTCGCGCCGGGCGTCGATGCGGATATTCGCGTCCCCGAGATTCCGGGACGGACGTTTCCGGGGAAGGTCACGCGCATCGCAAGCGCATTGCAGCCGGGAAGCCGGACTCTGCTTACCGAGATCGACGTGCCCAATCCGGACGGTGCCTTAAGTCCCGGTATCTACTGCACGGTCGAGCTGTCGATCCCGCGCAAGACGCCGTCGATGACCGTCTCGTCCGATGCGCTCGTCTTCGACCAAAACGGTCTTCATGTCGCGGTCGTGCGGAATGGCACCGTTCATTTGCAGCACATCTCGATCGCACGGGACCTCGGCACCACAATTGAAGTGCGCGAGGGCTTACAGCCCGGCGACCAGGTCGTGCTCAATCCGGCGGTGAACCTGGCGGAGGGCAGCAAGGTCACCATTCGCAAGGTCGAGGTCAGTTAGGAGCATAGAGATGATCCGAATCGTGCTCGCAACAACGATCGCCCTGCTGTTGGGCTGTTCTTCGAGTGAGGCGCAGGTCTCAACGATGGGCACCACGGCGATGGGCCTTCCAACCGTACCGGGAGCGATCGTGACGTCGCCGCTCAACAGTCCGGGGCCGTTTTCCGCAACAACCGAGCCTGGCGTTCCCGACACGACGCTGGCGCCTGTTCCGCTCGCCTCGGATCCGACGACGCCAGGCACGGTCGTCGTCTGCGCCACGCCATCGACGTCCCCGATGCCGGTGCCGGCGACCCCGATCGTATCGAGCATCGGCTCGTCAGCGTCAGGCATCGGCGCTCCGCTATTGCCGGTCACGGGCCAAACTGGCAGCTCCACCGGAACGCTTCCCGCAGCGGCACCGGCGGGAACGGGGACGACGGTCGCATGCAGCTCGACGCCGGGAGGGCTCGCGACAAGCGCTGCGTCCCTGCCGCTCTCGATCCCGCAGGTGCCGTCCAGTCTCGCGCCCGGCACGATCCTGGCGGACACCAGCGCGGCGGGCGGTACCGGCATCGATCCAAATGCCGCCGTCATGCCGAGCCCGAACAGCACGGCCTGCGCGGAAGGCGTCTCGATGAACCTCGCAGCGCCTGCGACCGTGTTGCCAGCCAACGCCTCAGGCGCGGCGCCAACGCCGGGAGTGTCGCCGATCTTGCCGCCGGGATGCTGAGGCGTCGCCGCGACAGGACTCTCGTACCGCGTGCGGATCGGGGGACGACACGTCGGCTGGCATAGCCGGGGCGCACCAGCGCTTCACGTTGCCGGGCGTAGCTTCAAGACTTCGGCGTCGGGCGGTAGCATCGTTCCACCGTCCCGGTATTTCCAGTCCACCATCACACCCTTGTTGCCCCGTACAGTGGTGCGGCCGACGAAGGTCCCCATGGTGCTCTGATGGTCGATGGAACGCCAAATCGCCGGGCCGAATGGCGTTTCGAAGCCGACGTTGCCAAAGCCGTCGGCCATCGCCTCGGTATCGAATTTCCCGAGCTTCGCGATCGGCGCCACGATGGAGCTGATCAAGGCGTGACCGACCACGGATCCCATCGTGGGAGCCTCGCCATATCGTGCGGAATAGGCCGAGACGAAGGCGTTGTTGGCGTGATCCTGGACCTCGGTCACCGGATAGCCGGTCACGATCCATCCTTCCGGCGCGTCCTGCCCGAGGGGAAGAAGGTATTCGGGTTCGCCGGTCGTGAACGACACGACGTGTCGCCCTTCGAACAGGCCGCGGTCATTGCCTTGCCGGACAAATCTGGCGAGATCGGGTCCGAAGGTGGCGTTGAGGATCGCTTCGGGCTTCTGCTGCGCGAGGGCGTTGACGACCACGCCGGCATCAATGGCACCCAGCGGCGGCCACTGACTGTTGATGAACTCGACGTCGGGACGGCGGCGGCTCAGAAGCTGCGTGAACCATCTTACGGCCGACTGCCCGTATTCGTAGTTCGGGGCAATCGTCGCCCACCGCGTCGCCTTCAATTGAGCTGCCTCGTCCACCAGCATGGCTGCCAGCATGTATGTCGAGGGGCGGAGCCGGTAACAGTATCGATGTCCTTGCTCCCAAACGAGGGCGTCGGTGAGCGGTTCGCTCGCCACGAAGAGGATCCGGTTTTGCCGGGCGAAGTCGCTGATCGCCAGTCCGACATTCGACAGATATGCGCCTGCCAGAAGATCGACGTCATTCCGTCGCACCAGTTCTTCGGCGGCACGCAGCGCGACGCTCGGCTTGCCTTCATCGTCCCGGCTGATGAGCTGCAGCTCTCGCCCGAGCAGGCCACCGCTCGCATTCAGCTGTTCGACCGCCAACTGCCAGCCGCGACGATAGGGCAGGGTAAACGCGGGCGCGCTGCTATAGGAGTTGATCTCGCCGATCCTGATCGGTCTCGTGCCCTGGGCGCGGATGATGCCGGGCGAGAACATCGACGCGCCAACACTGCCTAAGACCTGTCGTCGAGAGATGCTCATCTGGTGCGATCCGGAGGATTGAGTGCGAGGGCTGGTCCAGCGCTGCAGGACATGTCGTGCCGGTCGAAAGATCAGCAACCTAGTGGCAGGTGCAGGACGGGGGCCGGTCGTCGCCGCATGTCGAGATCGAGATGCCGGGACTTGCAGCGAGACCGCGCGCAAAGGCGAGCGCGGGAAGATCGACCTCCCGATCGAACAGCGCGCTGACCGGACCGACGAGATCAAGCGCGGTCTGCTGGCGGTCGGACGCCGCCATGATCCTTGCCCACGCTGCCGCGACCTTCAGCTCGTAGAAGCGGCATTGCTGCTCTCTGGCAACGGACAGGCCCTCGGAGAACAGGACTTCCGAGCGGGACCGATCTGACGAGCCATCGGCAAGCAGGATCTCGCCCTTGATCCGCAGCAGATCAGCAAGGCACCACAATTGCTGGCCTTGCCGGGAGATGGTCAGGGCATCTTCCACGGCGGCCAGGGCCTGCGCAGTCTCGCCGGCCGCGAACAGTCCTTCGGCGAGCGATCCGAGAAATTCGGGATTGCGCATCAGCCAGCCATTCTCGGCCCGCGCTTTCAGCCCGCTGTGCAGCAGCTCTATTCCATCGTGATGTCTGCCCTGCAGGACGAGCAACTGCCCCTTCAGGCAGGACGTCCAGCTCGTCCAGAAAGCTATTCCCTCGCGCGTGACGAGCTCGAGGAGAGACGCGATCGCCTGATCGGCAGTGGCGACATCATGCGTCATCAGCGCAATGGGGCACACGGCGTTCCGCAGCGCGTAAGCGATCGCGAGCTTGTCCTTCTCACGCTGCGCCTCCTCGAGGCATTCCGCGGCCAGGGATCTGCTCTGGGCGATCTTTCCCTGGAGCAGCAGCACGCGGGCTAACATGGCCTTTGCCAGGACGCTCTGGTTGAGCAGGAACCACATCTGGTTCGTGCCGTCCTTCAATCCGTGAGCCGAGTGGTCCAGGGAGAGGGTCAGTTCGCGTCGAGCTTCCTCCTGCGCGCCGTAAAAATGGGTGGCGGCGCCGATCAGGCGGCGGCCGACCGTCTCGTTGGCGGGGTTTCCCGTGCGAAGGGCGATCTCCAGATATCGCTCTCCGACATTCTTGGCCGCGTCGTATTGGCCCGAGTTGAGATTATAGCTCCACAGCGTCCAAACAGCCTTGAGCTGAAGCTCGAGATCGGACAGCTCTTCGCCGAGCGCAAGGCCGATGTTCAGGGCCGCCTTCATGCGATCCGCCGAGCCCGTCGTATTGAGAAGCGCGAACCCCAGCGCGACATAGAGCTGCGCCTTGAGCCTTGGATTGCAGGTCAGCTCTCCGTCAAGATGGGCGAGAGCGTGCTCGATCCGGGTCGAGCATTCCATGAAGGACAGCAGTTGCATCCACACCGGCACAAAGCCGGCCGTCAGCTCTACGCCGAGCGCGGCATCGCCGCCGGGCGCGAAGGCCCAGTCGAGCGCCGCATGCACGTTTCCAATTTCCTGCGCAAGGCGGGTGAGATCGTCGGAGGCGGGGGAGGCATCGCCAGGTGGCATGATGAGCTGCCTGAGAAAGCTCGCATGCCGTCTGCTGGCCTGCTCGCACAGTCCTGCTTCTGCCAGCTTCTCGAGGGCGTAAGCGCGGGTGGTCTCCAGCAGACGCCACCGCCCTTCGAAGGAGGGATCGAGCGAGACCAGCGATTTTCCGACCAGATTGAACAGTGTTTCGATGACGTCCGACCGGGACAACGCGTCGTCCATCATTGCAATGGCCGCATCGAGTGTGAACCCTGCCGGAAACACCGCGAGCCAGCACAACAGCCTTTGCTCGTCGGGCGACAACAGATCGTAGCTCCAGTCCAGCGTCGCTCGCAGGGTCTGGTGCCGCGGCAGTTGGTCCCTGCGGCCGCCGCTCAGCAACTCCATTCGCCTGTCCAGGCGAAGCAAGACGGTGTCTACCCCAAGATTCGCGGTCTGAGCCGCGGCGAATTCCAGCGCGAGCGGAATTCCGTCGAGCCGGCGACAGATGGCAGCCACTTTGAGCAGATCGTCTGCGCCTGGAGAGAAGTTCGCGCGTAGCGCCTGTGTGCGAGCGACGAAGAGCTGCACGGCGCTTGCCTGCAACAGCAAACCGGGATCACGCAAACCAGAGTCCGGAACCGACAGCGGCGGGATGGCCGCGACGTATTCGCCATCGATGCGGAGGCCTTCCCGACTGGTCGAAAGAATAGTGACATTGGGACAATAGCGAAGTGCAGCACTCGCGATCTGTGCAGCGACGTCGATGACATGCTCGCAATTGTCCAAGATGAGAAGCAGACGCCGTGACCCGATAGCCTGCGCGATACAGGCGGCCGAAACCTCCTTGTCACTCAAGGCCAGCTTGAGCGCACGCGCGGTGGTCGATGTCGCAAGTGCCGGATCATGCAAGGTCGCGAGCTCGACCAGCGCCACCGCACCATCGAATGAGGATGCGACCAGGCGCGCAAGTTCGATGGCCAGCTTTGTTTTCCCGATGCCTCCCGGGCCGACCAAAGTCACGGCTCGATATGCGAACATAAGTTCGGCAATTTCGCTCAGGCAATCCTCGCGCCCGATAAGAGGAGCGCGCGTTGTTCGGCAGGTTATTCGAAAAGGATTCGATGGCCGGGACAGATACCGATGTCGCTGCGGGCTGATCCAAATGCCCGCTCCGCCAGGTCCCGGCGAGGGTGTATCCACGGCCCGAGATCGTCTTGAGGAGATCGCGATCTTTGCCCAGCGCCTTGCGAACGGCGGAGATATGGACCTGTAGCGTGTTGTCCTCGACGGCCAGGCCTGACCAGACACTTCCGATCAAATCATCCTTGGTCACCAGGTGACCGGCGCAACCCGCCAGTTTCTCGAGAATCTCGAATGCGCGGCTTCCGATCGGGACCGTGATGTTGTCGCACTTCAGCTCTCTCCGCTGGCAATCGATGAGCCAGTTACCGAAAGAGTAGGTTCGTACAGCGGGCGAAGGCGACATAAGGGGGGTCCGTGGATCAGCCTCACTGCCGCAATCTAGGAGAGTGACGAGACCCCCAAAGATCACCGCCCCTGCAAGATTCTGAAAGCGTCAGTATGCCCGGGTGTCCTACAGGGGAGGCCGTTGGGGTGTCAAGACGACCTTCTCAGTAGCCGGCTGTTCGCAATGGCTAGCTCGTTGCCTGCTACACGAGTTCGTGAGGACCAATGGGAGTGCCAAAATGGGAGAGCGGGCCGGAAGGAGCGCGCAGCACATCCCGGCAGCAACACAGGGCAGGGGATCTCGCGTCGCGACGGTTCAGAAGCTCGGCGGCCCGCTTGGTCTCTTCGTTATCGAGCGGTCGAAGCGACACATGCTCACATCGCGGGTTGCAGGATATCGCGCGGCATCTCGCTTGAAGCGATGGCACGACGCATCACTTCGACGGTGTCGGCATGTCGACGACGGAGAGCCTGAAGTTTCCTGATTTTGCGCCTCTTCACTCGCGATCGGGCCATAGCTTGCTACCTTACTCTTCGATCGATGCGCTTCGCCGGAATGGGGCGTCATCGTTGGGATTATCCTTGCCAGAGTAAGATCATGTCTCAGCCAATATCGTCGCGACAACCGAAGCATGGCTACACCCAGGCGACCGTCACCGCGGACGAAACAGATTTCCGCTCGGCCATCGCAATGGCCTCGATCGCGCCGCTTCCGAAGGTTATCGCGCCTACCACCGTTTCGCGCAGGGACGATCTGTCCCCCCTTGACGCAACGACGATTGCCTTCGAGCGGCTCCGTCTGGTCATTGCGATCGGAGGGCAGCCACGGCGCAGCTCCGGCATATGCCCGCGTAATCCGGCGCGCGACACCGGCTGGCTGCGCATCGAAATCCCGTGGCAAGGCGCGGCCATGACTGCACCTAGCTCTGTGACAACGGCGCCCATTTGTAACGACGATCCGGTTGTTCAGCGCCTGTCCGAAGCTCTCGTCGCGATGGAGCGATTGAAGGCCACCGATAGCGCCCTTTGCGTCGACGCTCTGCGATTTGCCGTCATTGCCCGGCTCCTTGCCTTGAGTTCCGAGGCGCAGCCGAGGTTCGACGAGCGAGCCCGCGTCGGCCAATGCACTTCTGAAAGGCCGGCCCAGGGATTGCAGAAGTGGCGGCTCAAGCGGGTGCTCGACTATATCGAGACTCACTTCCGCAAGAAAATCGTGCTGGCGGATCTTGCCGCGGCCGCCGGCCTGAGCCGGATGCATTTCGCCGCCCAGTTCCGCGCCGCAACGGGTTGCAGGCCGCACGAATATATCTTGCGGCACCGGATACAGCGCTCCAAGGATCTGCTGCGGGACTGCGAGATGCCGATTGTTGAGGTCGCGCTCACAGTGGGTTTTCAGAGCCAGGCCCACTTCACGACGACGTTCAGGCGCTTCGCGGGTGACACGCCGAGTCGATGGCGAGATGCCGCTGCGGCTGGATTCGATCTTTGATGCCCTTGCCTCGAGCGAGTAGGCCTGTCCTCGTGGGGTCTGAGACGGCAATGGCGAGGTTGGTGGAGTCCGCGATGGAGCTGGCTTCGCCATCCATCATTCCACATTTTTATCGTATACGCGGCAGATGCCGAGGCTACGCTGTTGGTACGGATCAATGCGCCTCGGACATGGCCGGTCGGAAGAACGGGGCTTCATAGGGCCGCCATTCTTCCTCCAGTCACGTCCGTGAGACGGAAGCCAAACGCCAAGATGAACCTCTTCAAGTCAGCGCTGACGATTGCCTCGCGGCAAGGGGGCTCGCCCCGTTTGGGGTGCTCAATAGCCCGACGTGGGTTCGCACGGAGGCCGACGGTAGGGGTCGCTCGCGTATGCGCCGACGTCGGGAGCGCGAACACAGTTGCGCATGGACGTCACCGGAACGCGCTGAACCGACGCATAGGCGTCGGCATTGGTCCGGCGCGCTTGGTTGTTGCCTTCGCGAGCCATCGCGGGGGAGGCGATCATGGCCGCAACCATCAGTCCGGCCGACAAGAGCTTCAGTGTAGTCATTGCACGTCTCCTTGACAAAGCGACGCCGGGAACGCCTCGGCTCGCCTGCCAGACATGTGTACGCATGTGTCGGATGAGCAGTATCAATTGAACGATCGTTTTCGCCTTTGCACGAAGTCGTCGCCCGCGCTTCATCTCGAAAGCGATTGCTCGCTAGGTGAAAGCGTTATCTGGTCCGCATGGCCATTCATGAGCGGACCGAACCATTCCCACTTCTCGCCGGTGAAGCGCATCATTTGGAGATGCTCGATCGGGCGAAAGTCCGTCGGCGATGTCTTGACCCGGACGCCGGGAATATAGGCCGCCCCCTCGATGTCGAGATTCGTCGCCACCTGCATGATCCTCTCGCGCGTGAGATCGTCGCCACAGTGCCTAAGCACCTCAACGAGCGCGCTCGACATATTGAACGCCACCAGCGGGCCGCTTTCGGATCGATCTGCGTCCGGATAGTATTTCGTCATGAACGCGCGAAAGTGCTGCATGCCCGGGTATGAGTCCCACTGCGGGTCGGTCACGTCCATCTGGTACCCGGCACTCAGAACTCCCTTCGCGTTGTCCAGTCCTGCGAGCTTCAACACTGAGCCGACCGAAACCGAGACGTTCGTCATGATGTGGACGGGATGCCAGTCCAGCTCGGCGAGCTTCCTGATCGCCTGAGCCGCGAATTTTGGCGTGGCGACATTGATGAAAATGTCGGGGGCGGCCGCCTTGATCGACACGATTTGCGAGTCGATTGTCGGCTCGCTGATTTCATATGGCAGGCTCGCAACCACCATTTGCGCGTACCTGTCTTGCAGCACGTCCTTCAGGCCAGCCAGATAATCGCGTCCGAAGTCGTCGTTCTGGTAGAGGATGCCGATCCTGGCGCCAGGGTGATGCGTCAGGATATAGTCCGCGTAGATGCGTGCCTCGGTTCGGTAGCTCGGTAGCCAGCCGATCGTCCACGGAAAGTGGACGGGATCAGCCCAGCGAGATGCTCCCGATATGGCGAATAATTGCGGCACGTGGCGATTGTTCATGTACCTTTGAATGGCGGCGTTGCTCGCGGTACCGAAGGGGGCGAAGATCGCGAGTACTTCGTCGTCCTCGACGAGCCGCCGTGCCTGCTCGACCGCTCGGGACGGATTGTAGCCATCGTCGTAGGAGATGAACTTGAGTGTCCGGCCGTTGATGCCGCCATTGTCGTTGACCATGCGAAAATACGCACTCATCGTCCTGCCGATGATGCCGTAAGCCGATGCCGGGCCGCTATAGGGCATGATGTTGCCGATCCTGATCTCGGTGTCACTCGCACCGGGATCGTATCGCTGTTGCGCAGAGGCGCTGGCTGCGCCGGCCGCAAATATGACGGCGACGATCGCCAGTTTTCGCAGGCGCCTCGCAATGTCCGGACTCAAATGGCCACTTCCACCGGTGATCAAGCGATGCCTCCATAGCGTTGCTGGTCATCGTGCCTGCCGGGCGGCGGTATGGCGCCAATGGAGGGCCTGCTCGTCCAACAGTCGATAGCTGGAGTGTAGCGCGGGACCCGCCGCGAGCCGGATTACAGTAGCTGAAGAACTGTGAAGTTTTACAATGGTGTGCGTCGAATTGGCCCGTCACCGGCGCCTGATTTGCGCTGCCTCGACGCCGTCCCCTCGTCGTCGCGAACAAACGTTCGGAGCCGATGATATCGATCGAGGCTCCGGACCCGCGGGGTGCGCCGCATGGCGCGGTCGCACTCCGAGCGGGGTCGCAGACAGGCATGGTTACGCGGCAATTTACTTTTGCGTGTTGCCGCCGCTTACCGATGCCCGTGGCGGTTGTAGATGTGGCCCGCTCCGAACACCGGAGCCGCGCCACCGGACCGCTCGAGACCCATTCGCCCTGCCGGCGTCAATGCGCCGCCATTCAGCACGTCGCGATTGGGATACATTGATGCAAATGCGGCGGGCTCCTGATCGGCATAGGACCAGGCGGCGAGGCGGAAGATATCGTTGCCGTTGAGAGCAGCACTGCGGCGATCAGGGTTTTGAATGCACTCATAGCGATTCTCCATTGCTGGTGACGTGCGGAGAGTCGCTTGGCGATGGTCGCTGCTCCGCTGATGGCGTTTCCGGAATTGTTTTCTATACCGGGCTATGTAGGCAGTCCGGCCGGAAAACCCCGCTTGCTGTGCATCACTCTTGCGAGAAGATCACGGGAATATCAGGCAGTGCGCGCGGTTACCAAGGTCTGATGCGTCTTCGAAGCCGAACTCTGTCACAATTGTCAGAGTTGCTCGCGCGATCGTGCATGGTCGAATCGTGTGCGACGCCCAGTTCAAGGTGCAGGTCATACAACATGAGGAGTGTGAGCCATGAGACTGCTCTGGTTTCTCTGCGTCGTCGCCAGCCTTGCGCTCTCGGGCGTTGCATCTGCCCGCGGCGGCATGGGATCCCACATGTCGATGGAGAGCGGCGGCGCGCTCGGTACCAGCGCTGCTGCGCCGGGAACGAACTCGCTCGGCACCGCGCTTCCGTCATCGGAGGGAGTTGGTCACCCGACGAAGGGACCGCTGCTCGGCTCGGATGCGACCATCGACAAGGAGGACGCGCGGGTCGAGAAGATGCTGGAAGGATCCATCTGTCGCGGCTGCTGACGCGCGAGCATTGCGATATTTGCGGCGAGTGTCTGGCGGCCTTGGTCGCCGGACACGTTGTGTATTTTGAAAGCGGTGGTGATACGCTGGGCGCAAGATCAAGCAACCGCCTGGGGCTATGCCGATGATGGCCGAGCCAAACCAGCGCCCCGTCTACGCCTGCGCTGAATGGGAGATCGATCTTGCCAGACGCGAACTGCGCTCGATGGGAGAGGCCGTTCCTCTGGGCGGTCGTGCCTTTGAGATTCTTGCGGAATTGGCTCAGGCCGAAGGCGGGCTGGTCACCAAGAATGACCTGACGGAGCGTGTCTGGCGCGGCGTCTTCGTCGAGGAGAGTGCGCTTCGGGTCCATATCGCGGCGATCCGGAAGGCCTTTGGTTCGGATCGTGACATGCTGGCGACAACGGTCGGCCGGGGCTATCGCCTGCTGGGTTCATGGCGGACCCGGCAGATGGATGCCCCGCTACAATCTGCCGCACCCCAGCCGCTGCCGTCGACCAACATTCCCAATGCATCATTCGTTCTCATCGGCCGCACCATCGCGCTCGCGCGCTTGTGGGAGCTTCTGTCGGCTTATCGCGTCGTGAGCCTCGTCGGGCCTGGCGGGATTGGCAAGACGGCACTTGCACTACAGGCCGCCAGGACGCCGCCAACCGGTTTTGCGGCCGACCGGTTGCTGGTCGAATTGGCCTCGCTGCCCGATCCCAAGCTCGTGTGCTCGGCCGTCGCCAGCATGCTCGGTATCAAGCTCGAAGGGGAGGAGATCACCCCGGATTCCATAGCGCGCGCGATTGGCGCCAGGCAGTTGTTGCTCATTCTCGACAATTGCGAGCACGTCGTTGATACCGTGGCCCAACTGGCCGAGACGATCGTCAGCCACTGTCCCGGAACGACCGTCCTGGCGACAAGTCGCGAAGCGCTGCGCATTGACGGCGAACAAGTCTATCGTGTTCCGCCCCTGGGCGTGCCGCCCGAAGTCCGGCTCGGGTCTGACGCCGCATCGGCCTACACGGCAGTGCAATTGTTCACGACCAGGGCGAAAGCGCTGGGCTCCAGCTTCGCGCTCGACGAAGAGAATCTCGATGCCGTCGCAGCCATCTGCCGCCGGCTGGATGGCATTCCGCTCGCGATCGAGTTCGCGGCGGCACGCGCCGTGATGCTCAGTCCGCCGAAGATCGCGGCACTTCTCGACGACAGGTTCAAATTTCTGACGACTGGCCGCCGTACTGCGTTGCCAAGGCAGCAAACGCTTCGTGCGACGCTCGACTGGAGCTATGATCTACTGTCGGACGCAGAGGCGCGGGTTCTGCGGCGGCTCGGCGTGTTTGCCGGAGAGTTTCTGCTCGATGCCGTGATCGCGGTCGCGAGCGAAGGGATGGGCGATGTTACCGCGGAGCTTGCCAACCTGGTGGCAAAGTCGCTCGTCCTTGCGGATATTCGCGGCGAGCGCCCGTACTATCGCCTGCAGGACACCACGCGCGCCTATGCGCTCGAAAAGCTTCACGCCAGCGGCGAATTTTCCGGCGTAGCGCGCCGCCAGGCCGGATACTATTACGGGTTCTTTGCGAATGCGGAAACTGACAGCGAAGTGACGCCGCAGGCGGAGTGGCTCGGCTTCTATGGCCAGCACATCGACAACGTACGATCCAGCCTCGATTGGGCTTTCTCGCCCGGCGGAGATGCGCAGATCGGAGTGGCGCTGACCGCCGGGGCCGTTCCGTTATGGGTACAATTGTCGCTCCTCGCCGAGTGCCGCGAGCGGACCGAACTGGCGTTGGCCAGCCTCGACGACAGCGCCGCAGGCGCATTGCGGCTCCGCATGCAATTGTCGGCCGCGCTTGGCTGGTCACTGATGTACGGCGTTGGCAGGGCTCGGGAGGCCGGTCCGGCCTGGGCTGCGACCCTGCAGCTGGCCGAGCAGCTCGGCGACAGCGACTATCTCCTGCGCGCGCTTTGGGGGCTGTGCATCGATCAATTCAACAACGGCGAGTTCCGCAAGGCGTTGGAATTCGCGCACCGCTTCGCGGATATCGTGGCCGATTCCAGCAATTCCGTCGACCGGATGATGGGCGATCGCCTGCTTGCCACCACGCTGCACTACCTCGGCGACCAGCGGCTGGCGCATCATCACATTGGGCGGACCTTGTCCCGCCTTTCCGATCTGGCGACGAAGCCGCAGGTGATCCGTTTCAGGTTCGACCTGCGAGCCTCGGCGCGCTATTTCCAGGCGCGCATCCTGTGGCTTCTCGGGTTGGCGGATCAGGCACTGAACGTCGTCGAGCGCAATGTCGAGGAGGGCCGTGCGAGTGGTCATGCTCTGACCTTCTGCAGCGTGCTTGGCCAGGGAGCCTGTCCGGTTGCTTTCCTGGCCGGCGATCTCGATGCCGCGGAAGGCTATTGCACCATGCTGCTCGAGCACACCGAACGTCATCCGATCCGACTGTGGAACGTATGGGCGCGCGCCTTCAGGGGCATGGTGATGGCGCGACGTGGCGATATCGCCGCCGGACTGACGTTGCTGCGCAAGGCGCTCGAGCTGGCGGGCGAGGCGCGTTTCCTGCCGCGCTTCCTGCTTCCTCTCGGCGAACTGGCGGCATGTCTCGGAGAGGTCGGCGAAGTATCGCTGGGGCTTGCGACCGCGGACGAGGCGCTTGCGCGCTGCGAGGCGAGGGATGAGCGGTGGTACGCGGCCGAGCTCTGGCGCATCAAGGGCGAGTTGCTCCGGCATCCCGGCGAGCATCGCTCGGCTATCGCTGCCGAGCAGTGCTTCGACAAGGCGTACGAAGTGGCGCGCGGCCAAGGTGCGCTGTTCTGGGAGCTGAGGGCGGCCATCAGCCTGGCACGGTTGAGGGCGAGTCAGGGCCGTCCCGCCGATGCACACCAAATCCTGGCTTTCGTTTACGGCCAATTCACCGAAGGTTTCGAGACCGCGGATCTCAGGCTCGCGAGAGCGATGATGACGGAGTTTTCGACCTCATAGTACGGGCGGTGCTACAGGATGCCCCGGGGGCGGCGTCCGATACATGTCATCGGACGCATGTGCGGCCTCGGCGAGCGCCGCATCCCCCGTGCTCCAGAACGTTGGCTTCGAAGTCCTATTGCCGGACCAAGAATGCGCCGGCTCCTTGCCGCGGTCTTTCCACGCCGCGCGCTTCTATCCGGATTGCACGGCATCGCCGCCAGCCGCACGACCTGGGCCACTGCGGGTTCGCGCCCCCCACGCGAGTGTGTCGGGGCTATCAACTCGCGGCGAGCGAGCCCGAAGGTGGAGACGCCAATTCGGCCAGCAATTCGCCGGCCGCTTTCAGGACGGGCGTATTGAACCCCTCGGTGAATCGTCCATAGATGGGTGCAAGCACGTCTTGCGCTTCGCTGCGGCGGCCCCGCCGCTGCAATAGCCCTGCAAGACCGATTGCCGTGCGCAACTCAAAACCGAGCGCCCCCTGATGTCGGGCAAGGTCAAGTGATTGCGCCAGGCTCCGCTCCGCCTCCAGGAAGTCGGGATTGTCCTTGCGGATCAGCACTTCTGCCCTTGCCCGCAACATGTCCGGCATCTCCACCATGAAGTTGCGACGCCGACCCCGGGCAATCGCCTGATCGAGGATGTCGAGTGCTTCGTCTCCACGACCTGTCGCCGCCAGAGCTTCCGCGAGCGGCACGCAAAGTCCGGCCGCCGCGCCGTAGCGCTGGCTCTGCAGCTTCTTGACGGAGGCGTTCAGCATGGCCAGCCCGATATCACTCTCGCCGCGGGCCAACAGCGCAATCCCTTTCATGGCGTCGCCGACCGTCTGGAGCGTGGCGAGATTGTGCTTGCGGGTTTCCACGAGGAGCCTGTCAATGTGCTCTTCGCACACGCCCACATCCCCGTTCCAAAGGAAAACGCCGAATGCCCAGGGCAGCGCTATGCACAATATGGTCGGATGGTTGATGGCGATCACATCGGAGATGGCTTGGCGCGCCGTCGCCGTGGCCTGATCGGGATGTCCCTCGAGCCACAAGATGCGGGCGAGGGTGATTTGAGGACGCCTCGGGTAATCGGACGTCAGGCCGCCACGGGAGTCGCCTTCCAGGCCCGGATGGGACAGCGCCGCTTCGACGTACGAGCGAGACGCGGCAACCTCGCCCAGATAGTGGCACGACGTGCCGAGCAACATGCGCATGCGCGCCACCCCGACGGAATCGTTGCTGGCGAGGGCAATCGCTTCGCCGCGCTTAGCGGTGGCCAGCGCATCGTCAAAATTGCCGACGAGCAGTTGGAGCAGATGCAGTCGGCCAATCAGACGGATTTGGCCGGCGACATCGCCAATTGTCTCGGCCAACCGGACCGCTCTGTCGAGATAGCCGACGCCCAATTCGTCGATTTGTCCCGTCAGCATCCGGGCCGACGCTAACGCGGCATGAAGTGCGAGGTCGTGCCTGACACTTCCGCCCGTCTCATGAAGCGTTTCGATTGCGCGCGTGACCCAGAGCTGGCATTCGGTGAAGAGCGACAGCTTGAAGAACAGGGGGATCGCTGCGGCAGCGAGGCCGACGCCGGTCCTGCGGTCGCCTCGATCCGAGAAGCACCACGCCAGCGCACTGCGTATGTCGCCGAATTGATCGGCCATCGACGACAGGCCTTCATTCGGCTCGTCGGCGGTCTTTTCAAGCAAATCCCGAAAGTAGGAGGCGTGGCGTAGCCGCACGATCTCGGCGTCGGTGCTGGCGGCGAGCTTCTCCTGCGCGTAGGCCCGCGTCGCGTCCGCGAACCTGTAGCGAATCGATTGCGAGCCCTGGTTCAGGGCAAGCATCGATTTGGCCACGAGGTTGTCGAGCGCAGCCATGGTCGTGTCGTCGCTAGTGGGATCGCTGCCGGCGATCGCTCGGGCGGCATCGGCGGTGAAGCTGCCGACGAACACGGATAGCTGGCTGAGAACCACCCGTTCGGGCCCGGATAGAAGATCGTAGCTCCACTCGATGGTTGCGCGAAGCGTCCGGTGCCGGGGCAGCGCCGTGCGTCGTCCTTCCCACAACAGATTGAAGTGCTTGTCGAGGAGTTGGACCATCGCCTTGACGCCGTAGGCGGTCACATGGCCGGCGGTGAGCTCGATCGCGAGCGGGATGCCATTGAGCCGACAGCAGAGGTTGCCGACGTCCGACGCGTTCGCATCCGTCAATCCGAACCCACCTCCAGCTGCGGCCGCGCGCTCCACGAAGAGCTTTACGGAGGGGTAGGCAATCGCGCTCTCGGCCGTCAGAGCGGCATCTTCCGGCGGGCTTGTCAGAGGCGAGAGGCGATATGTGTGCTCGCCTTCGACCCGCAGCAGCTCCCGGCTCGTGGCCATGATGTGCAGCTGCGGTGCTTCCTGGTAGAGCCGTTCGGCCAGCGCCGCCGCGGCGTCGACGACATGCTCGCAGCAATCCAGAATGAGCAGCATCCGCCGGTCGCGCAGGAATGCCACAAGGTTGTTTGAGGGATCGTCCGATCGCGCCCGCAGCCCGAGGGAAGATGCTGCAATGGCCGGTACCAGAGCGGCATCGCGGGTCTCGCCGAGACTGACGAAGTGAACCTGGCCGGCGAATTCCGCGAGAAGGGCGTGGCCCGCGGAAACAGCGACCGTCGTCTTGCCGATGCCGCCCGGGCCGACGACCGTGATGAAACGCTGGGCTTTGAGCCTTTCCGATATATCCTGGATGGTTTGCTCGCGGCCCACCATCTGCCAGGGATGTGCCGGCAGGTTGTGCGCGCGAACAGGCTTGGTCGGTGCAGGTTGGTTCTGCTCCGGGATCGCCGCCGAACCGACGAAACAATAACCCTGTCCCGAGACCGTGCTCAGATATTTGGCGCCGGCATTGCCGTCCCCGAGCGCCTTGCGGAGCGCTGCGATATGGACGCGCAGGCTGTTGTCATCGACGCTGGAGCCTGGCCATGTCCTGGCGATCAGATCGCCCTTGCTGACGACTTCGCCCGCATGCCGGATCAGTGTCAGCAGAAGGTCAAATGCGCGAGCCGACAGTTGGACCGGATTGCCATCTTTCTCGATCCGTCTCTGCGAGGCGTCCAGACGAAACGGCCCAAAGACGAAAATCTCTTGAGCGGAGCTCTCCTGGAGAGAGGGCCCGGTCGTGGCTGATGTGGCGTTGCTCTGCCAGCGGTGGACCATTTGGAAATATCAAATCCGACGACCAACTCGTCGTACTCTATGACTTGAACTCGGGCCGAAACGTGTGACCGCGGTGGCAACTTCAAACGTAACATCCGGCAGTATCGCGGTAAAGGACCACCGATGGATGTCGCCGATCACTTTCGTCCAAAGGGTAGGGAACTCCGGGGAGAGTCCTGATTATTCAGGAAACGACCGTCGATTGGGGAAATCTCCGCCAATGGACGATCTCATCGGATCAACACCGGCTTGAGAAGATCCTCCAGGCCGATTCGGCCGAACAGTTCCGTGCGAGCGCGGTCGGCGACGGCGTCGACAGCTGCCGCCCCATCGTCATCCGGGCCGAAATGAACTTTCAGCGGACGTTGTCCGAACGGCATGTTCACGACATTCGCAACTGTGCTTGCGACATCTTGTGGAGCCGTATCCTTCGGCGAAAGCTGCGCGAGTCCCGCAAGCGCGATTTCACTCACGTCGGCGGTTGGACCATCCGCGTATTCTTCCGCTCGAACAGTATCCTGCGGCCGGCCGGATCGGACATAGTGGCCGGGTCCGAGAGCGCTGGGAACGATGATGGTCGTCTCGACGCCCCAACGTGCGAGTTCGCCGGCGTAACTGAGCGCCAGCGAATCCAGGGCGGCTTCCGTTGAAGCACAGGCGCCGAGGAACGGAACCGAGCTGCCCCGCGCGCTGCTCGACGTGATCCATATCAGCAAGCCCTGACCCTGCTTGCGCAATTGTGGCAACGCCGCGCGATTGAGGCGCTGTGCGATCAGGACGTTGGTATCGTAGAGCTCGGCGAGCTGCTCCGGCGTGAAGGCTTCTGCGGGTCCGTAAACGACTTGCCGGGCATTGTGCACGACCACGTCGAGGCGGCTGTTTTCGGCGATGATGGTCTCAACGGCCGAGGTCACCGAGGATTCCGAAGAGAGGTCGAACTCGATCGTGCGGAGATCGGAACCGGGCTGGCCGGAAGTTGATCCAGTCTCCTCGATCCCTTGCGCAATAGGACCACTCATTTCCCGGCTTGAAACGTAGACCGTGTGGCCTGCCTGCATCAGTTGCCGGCAGGTGGTTCGTCCGATGCTGTTTGCAGCACCTGTGACGATGATCACTTTGCTCATTCGATTCCCAATCGCATTCCAGCCTCTGTGGCGCTGGCGGCCCCGTCGCGACACGGTCCATCGTTCGGGAGTCGACCGCCGCCATCGTGCGAAGCGCATCTGGAATAGGGCGGGGCGCAGGGTGGGTCTTTTCGGGCATCACGATCGATTGTCAAATTACACGAAAAAGTTCGAGAATGCCCGAAGCCGGATCCTGTCCGGCGAACGCCGAAGACAGTTCAGGCGTGCCTTCGCGAAATTGGCGGTGGGTTCGAGAAGATCGGGCCTTGGCCGCCGGCTACAAGGAGGCTGCGTCGCTCGAAAGAGCGTCGCGCGCACCCGATCGCCAGGCGATCTGCGCATCGCAAAGGAGACCGGATGAACCAAGGCAAGCTACCACGTTCGGGGCTTGGGTCCCTCGTCCTGATTGCGGCCGTGGTCGGCGGCGGCGCGGCTGCGTTCGCATACACTGCGGGATGGCTCTCGCCGGGGCGTCTGACGCCGGAACGGTTGATCGCCGCGCTGACGCCTCCGAGCGGCCCGCCGCTCGGGCACCGGCGAAATCATGCCAAGGGAATCTGTTTCACCGGGACATTCGAGGCGAATGGAACCGG
Organism: Bradyrhizobium sp. Mp27; assembly: GCF_029953005.1. Classification (NCBI taxonomy): domain Bacteria; kingdom Pseudomonadati; phylum Pseudomonadota; class Alphaproteobacteria; order Hyphomicrobiales; family Nitrobacteraceae; genus Bradyrhizobium; species Bradyrhizobium sp. Mp27. The sequence goes on from NZ_JASAUS010000021.1 coordinate 38,400, forward strand.
CGCGGAGCTCTCCCGGGCCAAGGTCTTCGCGCAGGGGCGCTATCCGGCCTTGGGCCGTTTCAATCTCGGCACGGCCGATCCGAACGCGGTTGATGCGACCGTGCGCGTCCGCGGCCTGGGATTGCAGATCACGACGGCAGACGGCGAAGAATGGCGCATGGCGATGATCAACCCACCGATCTTTGCGGTTTCCACGCCGCAGGCATTTCACGACCTGCTGATCGCATCCGGCAAGAAGGATCCGGAGGCGATGAAGGCGTTCATTCAGGCCAACCCGGAGTTCGGCCCCTTCGCGGCCTGGGCCAAGACGGCGCCCTGGACCGGCAGTTATGCGGAGGAGCCCTATAACGGCCTCAACAGCTTCGTCTTCACGGACGCCGGGGGCGGCGATCACACCGTGCGATGGTCGCTGTTGCCCTCGACGCAACCCATTCCGATCTCGCAGGCCGACCTCGAAAAGCGCGGGCCGGATTATCTCGAGCAGGAGATCACCGAACGGGTCCGGACCGCCGGTCCGCTGCGATGGACCATGGTCACGACCGTCGCCAATCCCGGCGACCCGACCGCGGATCCGAGCAAGGCCTGGCCGGAGAACCGTCGCAAGGTGGCGGTCGGAACGCTGATCGTGCAGCGGATCGAGCCGGAGCGCGATGGACCATGCCGCGACATCAATTTCGATCCGGCGGTCCTGCCACAGGGAATCCGGGTGTCGGACGATCCATTCCCGGCTGCACGCTCATCGGTCTACCGCAAATCCTACGATCTGCGCGCGGCCGAAGCCGGGGACTATCCGCGAACCGAGACCGCCAAGCCATGACCAGCGCTCCTCATCGTTTTACCCTGATCCAGCGCGTTCTGCACTGGCTGATGGCGGTCTGCATCCTCGCCATGTTGTTCATTGGCGTCGGCATGGTCTCCACGGTCACGCCGAAATATCTGCCGCTCATCCTGGTCCACAAGACAATCGGCGTCCTCCTGCTGGTCCTCGTGCTGATCAGGCTGGCGTTGCGGCTGCATTACGGTGCGCCGCCATTGCCGGCCGATCTTTCGAGACCCATGAAGTTTGGAGCAAGATTGTCGCATCAGCTCCTGTATGGCCTCATGATCGTCATGCCGTTGCTCGGTCTCGGCATGCTCTGGGCCGGGGCCTATCCGGTCGTTCTGTATGGCGGGATCCGAATTCCCGCGCTGCTGCCGCAGAGCGACCAGATGCACACGCTGCTCTGGAATGCCCACGTCTATCTGGGTTTCGCGTTCTTTGCCCTCGTGCTGCTGCATCTGGCGGCGGGGCTATTCCACGCATTGATCCGTCGCGATGGCGTATTCGCATCGATGTCGCTTCTGCCGCTGCGGGATAGGGTGACACAAGCGAAATGAACCCGCTGCGCGCCGGCGGGCGCCCCTCGCAGGCGTGCGATCCCAAAAGGATCTTTCGCGCTGGAAAGATTCCTCGCGCGCCGCGCGGTTAGATTTCTCCAACCTCCAACACAAAGGATGCCGACCATGACCAAAGCAGACCTCCAAAGCCCGACGGATCTCGGAGCGAATGCGAACCGGGACGTTCCAGCCGCGCTGCGAGCGCTGCTCGCCGACGTTTTCGCGCTCTACCTGAAGACCAAGAATTTCCACTGGCACGTGTCGGGCAGCCACTTTCGCGACTACCACCTTATGCTCGACGAGCAGGCCGACCAGATATTCGCCATGACTGATGACATCGCCGAACGCGCACGCAAGATCGGCGGTACGACGCTACGCTCGATCGGCCACATCGCGCGCGAGCAGCGCATTCTCGACAACGATGCCGACTATGTCGACCCGCAGGACATGCTCGCCGAGCTGCGCAGCGACAACCAGCAGCTGACGCGGGAAATGCGCCGGGTCCACGAGCTCTGCGACGAATACGGCGATGTCGCCACCGCGAGCGTCCTGGAAAACTGGATCGACGAGACGGAACGGCGAATCTGGTTCCTCTACGAGACCGGCCGAAGCGGCCAGAACTCGTAAGCGCCAAGCACGCCGTTGGGCCGGGAGACGGGTGAAGGATGAGCAGCCTCTCGGAATTCCTGCCGGATGGCGGCGTCAAGGCGGAGCGCCTGCTGCTGCGTGAGCTTGCGCATCGGATCGACGACGAGCTCGCCTCGGCGATTGATCTGGTGGCGCAGGCGGCCGATCGTTGCGACGGCATCGAAGCGAGGGCGACCCTCGCTTCCGTGCAGGATCGGCTGGAAGGCCATGCGCAACTTCACCATGCGCTGCAAATGCCGCAGTTCACCACCACCGTCGATCTGGCGGCCTATCTTCAGCAATTGTGCCGCTCGATCAGCCGCTCGAGCCTCGAAGACAAGGGTATTGCGCTCTCGCTGCTGCTGCATCCGCTGCAGATGAGCTCCGAGCGCTGCTGGCTGCTGGGGATGATCGTCTTCGAACTGATCACCGGTGCGGTACGCCACGTGTCCCACTGCGGAGCAGGCGCCATTCGTCTCGAAGTGTGGCTCACGGCGACGTCTGTCGCGTGCAGCGTCATGGACAACGGCTCGTCCGACGAGAGCAGATACCGGGAAGAGGACCGCTCCATCGTCGAGACGCTTGCGGCGCGTCTGCACGGGACCGTCGACGTCCGCAGCGGCCCCGACGGGTTCAGGACCGTCGTGACCATCCCGCGCTAGTTGCGATCCGCGCGCAACGATCCGTATCGTGCGGATCAAATAATATCGCTGCGTCCTCGAAAGATGGCTTGGGACAGATCTCGATACGCTTGCCCTATTCATGATCTGCGGATCGTCGTGCGAACAAGGGTCAAGCCATGACGGACATGTCGAACTCGAAGGCCTCGCTCGGATGGGCCATCCACGCCATCACCGGAAAATGGGGCTGGTTCGTTGCGCTGGGTGTCGGCGAACTGATCCTTGGTGGTGTTGCATCTCCCAATCTGATGGCGGCGAGCCTCGCGTCCGTACTGGTCATCGGCGCCACCATGGCGGTCGCCGGCATTTTTCAGATCGTGCAAGCGTTTTCGGTGCGCGGCTTGAGGGGATTCCTGCTTTGGCTACTGGCGGGGATCGTCTATACGGCCGCCGGGGCCATCATACTCTACGATCCGATCCTGGCTTCGTTCACGCTGTCTCTCGCAGTGTGTGCCTTCCTGATCGTAGCCGGGGTGATAAGGATCTGGGCCGGTTTCCATATCCGGCCGGCCGCGGGCTGGCGTTGGATCGTGGCTGCGGGCGTCCTGACCTTCTGCGTCGGTGTCATGCTGGTTGCGGCTTGGCCCGCCATCGGTTTGTGGCTGCTTGGTGTGATGCTGGTCGTCGACCTGATCTTCCAGGGATGGGGATTCATCGCATTCGGGATCGCGCTCAGGAGCCGCGCGTCGCGCCATTCGTCCCAGCCGGCGACGGTATGAGTCATGGCGAAAGGCTCGACATTCACCCGGCATTGGGAGATTGCCTGGCGCGGCGGTCAGACGAAGTCGACCTCGCGGCTGGTTGCCGAGGAGACCGCGATCGCGCTCACCTATAACGGCTCGACCCATGCGGTGATGATGGGCACGCCGGGAGATCTGGAGGATTTCGGCATCGGCTTCAGCCTCACCGAGGCGATCGTCGAACGCGCGAGCGAGATCAGCAGCATCGAGCTGATCCCGAACGATCTCGGTGTCGAGGTTCGGATGTGGCTCGATGGCGACCGCGCGGCATCCCTGGCTGCACGGCGCCGAACCATTAGCGGCCCCGTTGGCTGCGGGCTATGCGGCATCGAGAGCCTCGAACAGGCTCGCCGCGCGCCGGCGCGGGTGAAAGGCCGGGGCATCGTTTTTCACGCGCGCGATCTGCTGGGCGCCATGCAGGCCCTTTCTCCGCACCAAATTCTGAATCAGCAAACGCGGGCCGTCCACGCGGCGGCCTTCTGGCATCCGCGGGCCGGCATCGGCCTGGTCAGAGAGGACGTTGGCCGCCACAATGCGCTCGACAAGCTCGCCGGTGCGATCTTACGCGAGGGGAGATCGGCGTGCGATGGCGCCGTGCTGCTGACCAGCCGGGTTTCGGTCGAGATGGTGCAGAAAGCGGCGATGCTCGGCGCACCGGTCATCGTGGCCGTATCCGCACCCACCGCACTCGCGATCAAGACCGCGGATGAAGCGGGGATCACGCTGCTGGCGGTCGCGCGCGATGACGGATACGGCGTATTCACGCACCCGCGTCGCGTTCTGCTGCCGGATCAGGCCGCAACGCGCGCCGCCTGTTGACCTCGCGGGCCGGCGCACATGGCGATGCAAGCCGTATCTCCGGAGCCGGTCGCCGAGACCGGAAGCGTCGTCCATGCTCCGGAGCGATCAGTTCTCGTGGCGTCTCTTCTGAGCATGACGGGCGGCTTTCTCGACGCCTTCACATGGCTCTCGCTCGGCGGCGTGTTTGCAAGCTCGCAAACCGGCAATGTCATCTTCCTCGGCATTGACGCCATGTCCGGACAGTGGCGGCAGGCCACCCATCATCTTCTTCCGCTTGCCGCCTTTCTGCTCGGCGCATCGCTGGCAATCCGCCTCAAGGCGCCGCTGCTCTGCCTCGCCGGAGAGATCGTCTGCCTGGTCGCGGTGATGCTGTTGTATCATCGGATTCCGGACATGATCACGATCCTCGGAATCTCCTTTGGCGCCGCGCTGCAGTCGGCCAGCTTCAGGCAGGTCGAGCGCTGGAAATATCTCTCCGTCACCGTCACCGGCAACATGCTCCGTGCCCTCGATCAACTAGTTGCGACCGATCGCGATGCGGCGCGCGGCACCGCAGTCATGCTTCTGCTCTGCCTGATGTTCCTGTCGGGGGCCGCCATCGGGGCCTGCGTGACGAAATGGCTGCACGCCTGGAGCCTGGTCCTACCGACCGCATCGTCGGTGTGCGTTCTTTGGCTCTGCCGGCCGCAACTGCGAAGCTGAACCGTCGATCCAGGTCTCGTGATTTCGCTCGTTGACGGTGCGGAGCGCGCACCATGCCATTCGGCAAAAGGACGTTCATTCGTGGAAGCGCGCGCGTCATGCGGTGCATACACTTTCTAACAGCGCCGAGATGGCCTTTCGACGTCAACTGCCAAGAGGCACGGATGAACAACCTTCGCAAAGAGACGGACAGCCTGGGTGAAGTGGACGTTGCCGCGGACAAGCTCTGGGGGGCGCAGACGCAACGTTCGCTCGAGCATTTCAGCATCGGCAAGGACCTGATGCCGCGCGAAATGATCCAGTCCTACGCGATCCTGAAGAAGGCGGCCGCGAACGCCAATTGCGCCGGCGGCCGCCTCGACGGCAAGCTCCACAAGCTGATCGCGCATGTCTGCGACGAGATCCTCTCCGGCCAGCATCAGGACATGTTTCCGCTTCACGTCTGGATGACGGGCAGCGGAACGCAGTTCAACATGAACGTGAACGAGGTGATCTCGAACCGATGCTGCCAGCTCGCGGGCACGCCGCTCGGGAGCAAGCATCCGGTTCACCCGAACGATCACGTCAATATGTCGCAATCCTCGAACGACAGCTTTCCCTCGGCCATGTATATCGCAGCCGCGATGAACGTGACGGAACGCCTCGTTCCGGCGGTCGAGGCGTTGAACGACGCAATCGCGGAAAAATCGAGCCAGTGGGACGACGTCGTCAAGATCGGCAGAACCCACATGCAGGACGCGACCCCGCTGACGCTCGGGCAGGAATGGTCCGGCTACGCCGGCATGCTCGCCGACGATCTGGCCCGCATCGACGACGCGCTCAAGGGTGTCTTCCGGCTCGCCCTGGGCGGCACGGCCGTCGGCACCGGCATCAATGCCGCGCCGGGCTTCGCCGAGGCCGTCGCTGCGGAAATCGCGCGGCTGACGGGGTTGCCCTTCGTCAGCGCACCGAACAAGTTTGCCGTCCAGGGGGCGCATGACGCGCTGGTGCAGCTATCCGGCACGCTCCGCACGCTCGCGGGGTCGCTCTACAAGATCGCGAACGACATCCGTCTGATGTCCTGCGGCCCGCGCGCGGGCTTCGCCGAATTGCTGATCCCCGAGAACGAGCCGGGTTCGTCGATCATGCCGGGCAAGGTCAACCCGACGCAGGCCGAAGCGCTGACGATGATCGCCGTGCAGGTGATGGCGAACGACGTCGCCGTCGGGTTCGGCGGAGCCGGCGGCTATCTGGAAATGAACGTCTACAAGCCGCTGATCATCCACAACATCGCGCAGTCCGTCACCATCCTGACCGATGGTTGCACCAACTTCCGCACCTTCCTCGTCGAGGGCACCGAGCCGAACCATAGGAAGATCAAGGAGTATGTCGAGAGATCGCTGATGCTCGTGACGGCGCTGGCGCCCGTGATCGGGTACGACAAGGCGTCGCGGATTGCGCACTATGCGATGGACAACGACCTCACGCTGAAGTCGGCGGCGCTCAAGCTCGGTTTCGTTACCGAGCCGGAGTTCGACCGCATCGTGGATCCCGCCAAGATGGTCAAGCCCTATGTGGCCGAGGTCAAGGTGCCGCTCGCAATCGGCGCGAAGGCCGGCTGAAGAGGGCGGCGGCAATGATCCGGTGCGTCAGACTCTGGACGGGTGCGGATGGCAAGTCGCACTTCGAGGAAGGCGCCGTCGAGCTTGCGCGCGGGGCGAGGGGCGATGCGCTCAGCGCAAAGCTTCGGATCGATGCCGCCTCGTTCCACGAAACGGATGCAGATCCGAAACTCGGCTGGCGTCCCGACGCGGCGCGCCAGCTCGTCATGTCCCTGAGCGGGACGCTACGGTTCGAAACGGCGGATGGAAGCGTCACGCTGCGTCCGGGCGATGTCCTGTTCACGGAGGATACCAGCGGGACGGGCCACAATTGGATCATGACGGACGCGGAGCCATGGCGCCGCCTCTACACGGTTCTCGAGCCGGGCGCCGAGGTGCCGTTCCGGTCCTCACAACGCCGCGCAGGCGACGCAACCACAATGCAAGGAGAGACACGATGATCCGCTGTGTGCGTCTATGGACCGGAGAGGACAACAACTCGCATTTCGAGGAAGGCTTCCTCGAGCTGGAGGCGGGACAGCGTGGCGACTTCCTGACCGGAAAGATCGATGCCGCCAGCGTCTCCTTTCAGGAAACGGAATCGGGCGGAGCGTTCGCCTGGCACACCGCGCCGATCCGGCAGCTGGTGATCACGCTCAGCGGAACGCTCGATTTCCAGACGCGTGACGGCCATCACTTCCTGCTCCACCCCGGCAACGTCCTGCTGGCCGAGGACACCGCTGGCTCGGGGCATAGCTGGAAATTGACCGACGATTCATCCTGGCGCCGTGCCTACGTGATCCTGCAGCCGGGAGCGAATGTGCCGTTCCGCGCCAAGGCGCGGCAATCGGTGCGGGCCTGATCGAGCCATCCAAAGCAGCAACACCCGACGAAGGAAATAGCCATGTCAGCAGCTTCCGACCGCGAAACCGATGTCGTCCTCATTGGCGCCGGCATCATGAGCGCGACCCTCGGCGTCTTTCTCAAGGAGCTCGAACCCTCTCTGTCGATCCAGATGTGCGAGATTCTCGGGGATTGCGCGCAGGAAAGCTCCGACTCCTGGAACAATGCTGGTACCGGGCACGCAGCAAATTGCGAGATGAACTATACGCCGCAGCGGCCCGACGGCAGCATCGACATCTCCAAGGCGCTCCAGGTCAACGTCGAGTTCGATCTGTCCCGGCAGTTCTGGTCCTACCTGATCGGGCGCGGAGCGATCGCGGATCCGCGGGCCTTCATCCATCCAGTGCCGCATATGAGCTTCGTGCACGGCGCGGAGAACGTCGAATTCTTGCGGAAGCGGTTCAAGGCGATGTCGGCCCATCATTGCTATGAGGGCATGGAGCATACCGAGGATCCCAGGAAGATTGCCGAATGGGCGCCGCTGGTGATGGACGGACGGGGTGGCGACGAGCCGGTTGCCGCAACGCGGATCATCACCGGCACCGACGTCGACTACGGCTCGTTGACGCATCTTCTGGTCAAGCATCTGGTCAACCAGCCCGGCTGCGCCGTCCACTACAACAGCTGCGTCACCGGTCTTGACCGGGAGCAGGGCGGCCGGTGGCGCGTCGAAGTGCGGGATACTGCGAGCGGTGAGACGCGATCGGTGCGCGCAAAGTTCGTCTTCATCGGTGCCGGCGGTGGTGCGCTGCCGCTGCTGGAGAAGTCCGGCATCCCGGAGGGGCGCGGCTATGGCGGTTTCCCGGTCAGCGGGATCTGGCTGCGCTGCGACGATCCCGAGATCAACAAGCGTCACCATGCCAAGGTGTACGGCAAGGCCGCGGTCGGATCGCCGCCGATGTCGGTGCCGCATCTCGATACACGGGTGATCGGCGGCCAGCACTCGTTGTTGTTCGGTCCCTATGCCGGCTTCTCGAGCAAATTCCTCAAGCACGGCTCGCTGCTGGATCTCTTCGAGTCCATTCGTCCCGCCAACGTCAAGCCGCTGCTTTCGGTGGCGCGCGACAATTTCGATCTCACCGAATACCTGGTCGGGCAAGTGCTGCAGTCCGAGCGACACCGGCTCGCGGCGCTCGACGAATATTTCCCGAAGGCCGACCCGAAGGACTGGAGATTGCAGGTCGCGGGCCAGCGGGTCCAGATCATCAAGCCCAATGTCAAGCGTGGTGGGTTGCTCGAGTTCGGGACCGAGCTCGTCGGCGCGGACGACCATTCGCTGGTGGCCCTGCTCGGCGCATCACCGGGGGCTTCCACCGCCGCGTTCATCGCCATCAGCGTGCTCGAGAAGTGCTTCGCCGGGGAGCTGACGGCAAGCGCCTGGCTGCCCAAGCTGAAGCAGATCATCCCGTCCTATGGCGTGTCGCTGATCGACGATGCGGATTTCTGTCGCCAGATTCGTGCAACGACGGCCGCGGTCCTCAAGGTCGACAACATTCCGCAGCCGGCCGCACGCGCGCCGGCGGCCGCGAAGCGGGCGTGAACCAACGGAGAATGTTCGATGGACCCGACGGCGCTCCTTCTGTCGCGGCTGCAATTCGCTTTCACCATCTCGTTCCACATCATCTTCCCGGCGTTCACGATCGGGCTTGCCGCCTGGCTCACCGTGCTCGAAGCGATGCACCAGTACAGTGGCAAGCCCGTCTACCGGACCCTGTTCGCGTTCTGGCTGAAGATCTTTGGCGTGGCGTTCGGTATGGGGGTCGTATCGGGCGTGGTGATGGCGTTCCAGTTCGGAACGAACTGGAGCGTGCTCTCGAAGATGTCGGGCCCGATCCAGGGCCCGCTGCTCTCCTACGAGACGTTCACCGCCTTCATGCTGGAGGCGGGCTTTTTCGGCATCCTCATCTTCGGTCGCCCCCGGGTGCCGCCGTGGTTCTACCTGTTCTCGACGGCGATGGTCGCGCTCGGGACGACGCTTTCGGCGTTCTGGATCATGGTCAACAACAGCTGGATGCAGGTGCCGACCGGCTACGTCCTGCAGAACGACCAGTTCGTGCCTGATGACTGGACGCAGATCATCTTCAATCGCGTGGTCTGGGTCCGGTTTCCGCATATGCTGCTCGCGTCCTACCTGACCGGCGCGTTCTGCGTGGCGGCAACCGGCGCGTGGTATCTGCTGCGGCGGACCTATCGCCCCGAGGCTCATGTCATGCTGCGGATGGGCCTTGCGCTTGCGGCGGTGCTGCTGCCGGTTCAGCTCTTCATCGGGCATCTCGTCGGCGACTATGTCCACGATTACCAGCCGGCCAAGTTCGCCGCGATCGAGGCGCGCTGGCATAACGAGCAACCGGCCTCCGAGGTGCTGATCGCGATCCCGGATTCGAGCACCGAATCGAACAGATACGCGATATCGATTCCCGTGCTCGGGAGCATCATCGGTAGCATGAGCCTGACGTCGAAAGAGGTCGGCCTCACCAGCTTCGCGCCGCAGGACCGCCCGCCGGTGCTGATCCCGTTCTTTGCCTTCCGCATCATGGTCGGCTGCGGCTTCGTGATGCTGGGGCTGGCCTGGCTCGGGACCTGGCTCGGCCTCAAGCATCGGCTCGATCGGAACCGCCTCTTGCTGTGGGGCATCTTCCTCAGCTTCCCGCTGCCGTGGGTCGCGATCCTCACCGGCTGGTACACCGCGGAAGTGGGGCGCCAGCCATGGACGGTCTATGGCGTGTTGCGGACTGCAGACGCCGTGACGCCGTTCCTGACCGCGTCGGCTGCGATGACTTCCTTGATCCTGTTCGTCGCGGTCTACGCCTTCATCTTCTCGTTCGGGACGTATTACATCTATAAGCTGCTGCGTGCCGGCCCGGCGGGACTCGGCGGCAGGCCGCTCCACGTTCCCGTGCCCAATCGGCCGATGTCGCTCGCCGATCAGGTGCCGGCCGCACGCAGCTATCTCGGGGCGGGAGAATAGCTATGGTGATGTACTGGGTTGCCCTTCTTGCCATCAGCATCCTGATCTATCTCCTCCTCGACGGGTTCGATCTTGGCGTCGGCATGCTGTTCGGGGCGGCCGGGGGCGAGTCGCAACGGGATGCCATGCTGAGCACGGTCGCTCCGGTCTGGGACGGCAATGAAACCTGGCTGATCGTCACGGGCGTGATCATGTGGGGCTCGTTTCCCGTGGTCTACGCCATGGTGATGTCGGCCTTCTATATCCCTGTTCTCGTGATGCTGCTCGGATTGATCCTGCGCGGCGTGGCGTTCGAGTTTCGCGGCAAGGCGCTCACTTCGCGCTGGGTCTGGGACGTCAGCTTCGTCGTGGGCTCGTTTGCCGCCAGCTTCATGCAGGGCGCGATGGTCGGCGCTCTGGTCGAAGGGCTCCAGTTCTCCAACGGCGATTATACCGGCGGAACGCTCGGCTGGCTGACCGCCTTTTCCGCCCTGTGCGGGGTCGGGCTCTGCTTCGGCTATTCGCTGCTCGGCGCCTGCTGGCTGGTGCGGAAGTGCGACGGTCCCGTTCGGGATGTCGCACGGCGCCAGATCCCGCCGCTGGCGATCGGCGTCCTGGTCTTCCTGGTCATCGTCTTCGCATATGCGCTTGTCGAACATCTTCCGATTCTGCAGCGCTGGACCGACCGGCCCTATCTGTTCGTGTTTCCCGTGATCGGCGCCGGTGCGGCCGCGGTGCTGGCCAAGAGCATCCTGCGCCATGACGACTATTGGCCGTTCCATATGGTCGCCCTGATCTTCGTCGCGGCTTTCGCCACGCTCGCCCTGTCGTTCTGGCCCTACATGATTCCGTTCGTCGTCACGATCGACGAGGCCGCGGCGCCTCATGCAAGTCTTGCATTCATGTTCTGGGGCGCCGGCCTGTTCGTGTTCCCGCTGATGCTGCTCTATGTGGCGATCGGCTACCGCGTCTTCCGCGGCAAGTCGGCCCCTGCTGCCGATCACTACTGACGGCTGCACGCCCGAAGTTGCCGTGAGCTGTCACGGATAAAGAGAAAGGCGCCGGTTTCGGCGCCTTTCTCGTTCAGACCTCTTGCGAGGCTGGTTCAGGATTTGGGCATGACGCCGGGACTGTTGTCCGGCCATTGGGCGATCAGCTTCTCGTCGATGTTGAAGTGCTGGGCGACCAGCTTGGGTGGCGTGTGCGTCAGCCAGTAAGAGAGCGACACCTCCTCGTAGCGAGGGGCCCGAAACACGCCGACGAACTGCAGCTCGGTGTCGCCGACGTTCTCGACATAGTGGCCGAGATTGCGCCGGACATAGCCGATGTCGCCGGCCGCGAAGTCCGTCGTCAACGCATTGGGGCCGGTGTCGAACACCGTCATCCGCGCCTTGCCCTTGATATAGTACTGCCACTCGTCGGCATTCGGATGCCAGTGCATCTCCCTGACAGCCCCCGGCGGCATCGACACCAGCGCCGCAGCGACGGTGGTGGCAACCTTGAAGGTGGTGCTGTCGGCGACGCGGATGCTGCCGGCGGAGCTCTCCTTGACCGGGGCCGAGCCGCCGAGCGAGTGGATGAAGGGGTAGGGCGGCGCTTCGGCGTGCTTTGCAACGGCTGCGCGATCGGCGGCGAGATCGCCGGGCACGGTCCCCTGGAAGATCCAGCGGTTGTGCAGCGGGATCTTTGCGAACGCGTCGGCCGGAACACCGAAGTTCTTCGCCAGCACCTCGGGCGGCGTGTGGGCGAACCAGTCGGTTACCAGGAGCGTGTTGAATTCATTGGCGTGGCCGTCGTCGAAACAGATCACGAACTCGCAACCATCGGGGCCCAAGCCCTGCAGAGAATGCGGCGCGCCCGGCGGAAAATACCAGAGGTCGCCGACTTTGAGGTCGCCGACATAGGGGCGCCCCTGCGTGTCGAGCACGGTGACGCGGCAGGAGCCGTAGGTCAGGATCGCCCATTCGGCAGCCTGGTGCCAATGCAGCTCGCGGATTCCGCCGGCAGCCAGCCGCATATTGACGCCGGAGATCTCCTTCGAGATGGCGAAATCCTCGACCGTGACCTGACGGGCCCAGCCGCCATTCTGGATGCGCCTCGGCGCGTTGTTGAACGAGGCCCAATCCATCGGCAGGCCGCCGACATCCGTCGGGGGCGGGGTTTGGGCTGAGGGGAAGTGCTTGGCAAGGTCCGGATCTTGAGGACCGGGATCGGACAGGCTTCCGGGGCTCTTGGCGTTCACGGCGCCTTGCGGCGGCTCGTCCGGATTGCCGAACGTTGCGGCCTGCGCGCTGGAGCCGACCATGGCGGCGCCTGCCGCGGACATGGCCAGCAAATCACGTCTTGAGAACATCTTGGGTCGCTCCTGAAAAATGTCGAAAGCCCTCCGTAGCGACGGGGCTCCAACTGACAAACCTAGTTTCCGGTCGCCGTTTCAGCTTCCGTGAACGCGCTCTTTTTGCCGGAACGCACTGGCTGCTGCGGCCGGCTCCGAACATGTGCAATTGCGAAATTCGGCGTCGTTTTGAAAAGACGGCTCGGCCCGCGCGATCCTTAACTGGCCCGGATGCCATATCGCGAGATATCGAGATGACCACGAAATCGGTTCGTCCCTACCGTGAACCCGCCGGCGGCTGGGGCGCACTCAAGGCGCTGAGCGAGGCGCTTCTGGTGCAGCGGGCGCCGCTGAAGGGCGCAGCGACGCTCAGCAGGATGAATCAGCCGGAGGGCTTTGATTGCCCCGGCTGCGCCTGGCCCGATCCGAAGCACACCTCGTCATTCGAATTCTGCGAGAACGGCGGCAAGGCGATCGCCTGGGAGACGACATCGAAGCGCTGCACGCCCGAATTCTTTGCCGAGCACACGGTCACGGAGCTCGCGAGCTGGAACGATTACGATCTCGAAATGGTCGGTCGGCTCGCCCATCCGATGGCCTATGACGCCGCATCCGACCGCTATCTCCCGGTGCAGTGGAGCGAAGCGTTCGCCATGATCGGCCGCGAGCTCAATGCGCTGCCGGATCCGAACATGGCGGAGTTCTATACGTCCGGGCGAACCTCGAACGAAGCCGCCTTCCTCTATCAGCTGTTCGTGCGCGAGTACGGCACCAACAACTTTCCCGACTGCTCGAACATGTGCCACGAGGCGACCAGCGTCGGCCTGCCGGAATCGCTCGGCGTCGGCAAGGGCACCGTGCTGCTGGAGGATTTCGACAAGGCTGATTGCATCTTCATCTTCGGCCAGAATCCGGGCACCAACAGCCCGCGGATGATGACCAGCCTGCGCAACGCGGCCCGCCGAGGGGCCTCGATCATCTCGTTCAATCCGTTCCGCGAGCGGGCGCTGGAGCGCTTCCAGGCGCCGCAGAGCCCGGTTGAGATGATCACGCTGTCGTCGACGACGATCAGCTCGAAGCTTTTCCAGGTGCGTGTCGGTGGCGACGTCGCCGTCCTCAAGGGGATCATGAAGATCCTCGTCGAAACGGACGAGGCCGCCCGTGCGGCCGAGCAGCCGGAGATCCTGGACTGGGATTTCATTCGCGGGCACACCGCCGGCATCGAAGCGCTGATCGGCGATCTCAAGCGAACGCAATGGCCCGACATCGAACGCCAGTCCGGCCTGACGCGCGAGGACCTGGAATATGCCGCGGGCGCCTATATGAAGGCGGAGCGCGCCATCATTGTCTACGGCATGGGCATTACCCAGCACCAGTGTGGTGCGCACAACGTGCAGCAGATCGCCAATCTTGCGCTCTTGCGCGGCAATGTAGGACGCGACGGCGCCGGCGTTTGTCCGGTTCGCGGTCATTCCAACGTGCAGGGCGACCGGACCGTGGGAATCACGGAGATCCCCAAGGCGGATTTCCTCGAGCGCCTCGAGCACCGCTTCGGCTTCAAGCCGCCGAGCGCGCCGGGACACAACGTCGTGACGGCATTGGAAGCAATGATCCGCGGCGAAGTGAAGGCCTTTTTCGCGATGGGCGGCAACTTTGCCGCGGCCATACCCGACTGGCAGGCGACGCAGGCCGCGCTGCGCAAGCTCGATCTGACCGTCCACGTCTCCACGAAGCTCAACCGCAGCCATCTGATCCATGGCCGCGCCGCCCTGATCCTGCCGTGCCTCGGGCGAACCGAGATCGACATTCAGGAATCGGGACCGCAGTCGATCACGGTCGAGGATTCGATGTCGATGGTCCACGCCTCGGGCGGTCGCAACAAGCCGGCATCGGAGCATCTTCTCAGCGAGGTCGCGATCATCGCAGGCCTCGCCAAGGCGACGCTCGGCGAGCGCACGGTGGTCGATTGGGACGGCTTTGTGGGCGACTACGATCGCATCCGGGATGCGATCGAGGCCGTCTTCCCTATCTTCGAGAGCTACAATGCCCGTATCCGCATTCCCGGCGGCTTCCACCTGACCTCGACCGCGCGGGAGCGCATCTGGGCAACGCCGTCCGGCAAGGCCAATTTCCTGGTGTTTGAGGGATGCGGCGAGGACCCGCCGCAGGCCGATCCGGATTTTCTGTGGCTCAGCACGATACGCAGCCACGACCAGTACAACACGACGCTCTATTCGCTGTCGGATCGCTATCGCGGCGTCTTCGGCCAGCGCGACGTGGTCTTCCTCAACGAATATGAACTGAAGAAGCGCGGGCTCGCGGACGGCGATCGCGTCGACCTGATCACGGAGTCGACCGACGGCGCCGAGCGGATCGTGCGCAACTTCCGCGTGGTGGCGTATTCGTTTCCGACCGGCTGCTGTGCCGCGTACTATCCGGAGACCAATCCGCTGGTGCCGCTCTATGCCCGCGATCCCCTCAGCTTCACGCCGTCATTCAAAGGGATCCCGATCCGCCTGGTGCGCTCGACCGCTCCGGCGCATAAGAGCAGGCGGGGTCAGGCGTCGGCATCCCGACCGGATGGCGGCGATGACGCCGGCGTCGCGATCGGCAGCGTAAACCAGAACCGGGCGCCGGTGCCAAGGCCTTCGGTGCCAAGTCCTTCGGCGTCGATCCGGCCGCCATGCGCTTCGACGATGGACCGGCAGATCGGCAGTCCCATGCCCATGCCGGACTCCTTGGTCGTGAAAAAGCTTTCGAACAGCCGGCCGGCATGTTCGGCGGAGATGCCGGGACCGTTGTCCTCCACGGAGCAACACAGGGTCGTCGCGTCCTGCGCGGCGGTGGTGATGACGATCCTGCCATGCTGGCGTCCCGCCTGAGTCATCGCTTGCACGGCGTTGATGGCCAGATTGACGATCACCTGCTGGAGCTGGGTGCGGTCGCCGAGCACGAGTGCAGCTTTCGCATCGGGCCGGTGCAGGATCGTTACGCCGCGGGATTCCATCTCGTGGCGCAGGAACAGAAGCGCCTCGCGAATGACATCGTCAAGCGACAGAACGGCACGTTCCGGCGCCTTGCGCGAAGCCATCCCGTGAACACGCGCCACGATGTCCGCGGCCCGCTTCGTATCCGTGGCCATATTTTCGATTGTACTGCGGACCTCGGCCATGTCGGGAATCGGCCTGTTCAGCCAGCGCAGACCGGCAGCGGCGTTGGTCGCGATGGCGGCCAAAGGCTGGTTGACCTCGTGCGCGATGGAGGCGGTGAGCTCGCCGAGCATCGAGACGCGCGCCGCATGCGCGAACTCCGCCTGCACCTGCCGAAGTCTCTCTTGGGCGCGGACGCGTTGCGAGATGTCGATCGTCGCGACCAGGCTTATTTCGAGGTCATTGATTGGACCGACGCGGGCCGTGGTGAAGAGAACGTCGACGACGCGGCCGTCCCACGTCACCATCTTGGTTTCTTCCTCGAAGTTCGTTTCACCGCGAAAGCGGGACTCCATGGCCCGCCGAAACGTATCCGGGCGTGCCTTCCAGGTGTCGGACATGGAACGCCCGACATAGCCGTCGACGCCCCCTCCGAACATCTGGATGGCCCGTTCGTTGGCTTCCTGAAACGAGAGCGCGTCCATGCAGGTCCGGAGAAAGTCGGGATGGCTGTCGAAATAGCTGCCGAGGTCCTTGATGCCCTCGGCTCGCAGCTTTCGGAACAGCACCACCAGTCTGCTGGCGTCGAGCTGACGGAGGGCGATCGGCATGCGGCCGAACAGGTGGCGGTAGCGCTGCTCGCTCCGCTCCAGCTCGGTGTGGTCCTTCTTCTGGGCGGTGATATCCATGACCGCGCCGATGAATCGAAATTGTCCATGCTCTTCCGACGTTCCACGGGCGACCACGCGAATGTGCCTGATCGAGCCATCGTTCAGGATCAGCCGATGTTCCAGGGAAAAGTCGTTCCTGTCGTTCGCGGCGCGATCGAGCGCGTCGCGTACGGCATTGCGATCATCGGGATGCGTACGCTTCAGGATGGTGTCGAGCGACGGCGGCAAGGTCGGCTCGAGATCGAAGATCCTGAACGTCTCTTCGGACCAGAACAGCTCGCCGCTGGCGACGTTCCAGCCAAAGCTGCCGGTGTGGCTGAGCTTCTGGGCCTCGGCGAGATAGGCAACCTGACGCCGCCGCAAGATGTCCTCTCGCTCGAGCCGGTGTTGCCGCCTGACCAAGCCGGCGATCGCAAGCAGCGACAATACGACAATGACGGCCAGCAGGGCGAGGGCGCTGGTGGTGAGGTCGATCCCGAGCAGGAAGCAAGCGACTGACAACACGCCGAGCGCAACGCCTCCCAGGACCCAAAGGGCGGGATGGGCGTAGCGCGAATGGTCGGGCCACGATGCGCGACAGAGCGTCCCCGTGTGACGGACCGTCGCGGGTTCCTTGCATTCGTGAGCGAGTCCGGGTTGGGCCAGCAGATTGAAGAGGTCCAAGAGATACTCGCCGGGCATGAGACCAATTCCCGAGCCCGGACGTCCGGACGCGGGATGCCCAAGCGATGTACCGCGCCGTGGAAAACCGGTCTTTTGCTTTTTCGCGGACCCTTTGTCAAAACGCACGGCGTCACCATGCGAGCCTGCGCGCAGATCCGGGGTATTGCCGCGGGAAGGATTCCGCGACCTTAAGCCAACGCCGCGGTGGGCCTCGTCACCCCGAATCGCCGTTCGAACTCGGCGACATCGACAACGCCGCGCCGATGGGTCCCGTCGCCGATCTTGCGGCCGCCGTCCCAGGCCTCGACTTCGAACAGAACGCTCCTGGCTTCGACGGCGACGACCCGGGCGACCGCGCGCACGGTGCGGCCGACCGGCGTCGCCGCCAGATGACGGACGTCGACCATCATCCCGACGCTGACATAGCCGGTCGGCAGGGACGGCTGGATCGCCGATCCCGCCGCCATCTCCATGTGTAGGATCATCATCGGCGTGCCGTAGACTTCAGGCATTCCCGGGACCACGTAGCCGACCGTCATCTCCGCCGTGACGGTCACCAGCTTCTCTGCCGTCATGCCGGCGGTCAACTTCTCAAGCGGATTCATGGCTCAACGTATCTGCCTCGCTCGTGGATGGAGTGGGTGTCGCGGCCGCGCGCGGCTTGCGCCCGGTCAGCCAATTGCCGAGCCGGTCGAGATAGAGATAAACCACGGGCGTGGTGTAGAGCGTCAGGATCTGCGAGAGCATCAAGCCGCCGACGATCGTGTAGCCGAGCGGCTGGCGCAGTTCGGCGCCGGTGCCGTTGCCGAGCATCAGAGGCACACCGCCGAGTAGCGCGGCCATGGTCGTCATCAGGATCGGACGGAAGCGGAGCGTGCAGGCCTGGTAGATCGCTTCCTCAGGGCTCAGCCCTTGCTTGCGCTCCACCTCGAGGGCGAAGTCGACCAGCATGATGCCATTCTTCTTGACGATGCCGATCAGCAGGATGATGCCGATGATGGCGATGACGCTGAGATCCATGTGGACTGCCAGGAGCAGCAGCAGCGCGCCGATGCCGGCGGAAGGCAGCGTCGACAGGATCGTGATCGGATGGATCAGGCTCTCATAGAGGACGCCGAGGATGATGTAGATCACGATCAGCGCCGCCCCGATCAGCAACGGTGTGCCGGACAGGGAAGACTGGAAGGCTTGCGCGTTGCCCTGGAACGAGGTCGACAGCGAGGCGGGCTTGCCGGTGTCCTTCTCGATCTTCTGGATCGCCGTCACCGCATCGCCGAGCGCCACGCCGGGCCGCAGGTTGAACGAGATCGTGACGGAGGGAAACAGGCCCTGGTGATTGATCAGAATCGGCGCCGGCATGATGACGCTGTGGACTAGCGTGCTCAGGGGGACCTGTTGGCCGGTCGCCGAGTTGAGATAGATGTCCTTGAGCGCGTCGGGCCCATACTGGAAGGCTGGATCGACCTCCATGACCACGT
Source organism: Bradyrhizobium sp. Mp27 (assembly GCF_029953005.1). Lineage (NCBI taxonomy): Bacteria > Pseudomonadati > Pseudomonadota > Alphaproteobacteria > Hyphomicrobiales > Nitrobacteraceae > Bradyrhizobium > Bradyrhizobium sp. Mp27. Next base: position 57,053 of record NZ_JASAUS010000021.1, read on the forward strand.
GGTACTGGTTCAGCGAGGTGAACATGGTAGAGACGATGCGCTGGCCGAACGCGTCGTCGAGGGTGTTGTCGATCGTCGTGGGCAGGATGCCGAAGCTCGAGGCGACTTCGCGATTGACGGTGACCTGCAGCCTCGGGCCGGCATTGGCCTGGTCGCTGGCGACGTCGGTGATGAGGTCGAGCGAGCGGAGCTTCTCCAGGAAGATCGCCGACCAGTGGTTGAGTTCGTTGGAATCGGCGTCCGTCAGCGTGAACTGATACTGCGTCTTCGACAGGCGTGCGCCGATCGTGATGTCCTGGGCCGACTGCATGTAAAGCTTGATGCCCTGGATATGGGCGAGCCGGGGTTCCAGCCGCGCGATCACCTGGTCGGCGCTTGCCTTGCGTTCGGGCTTCGGCTTCAGGACGATGAAGATGCGTCCCTGGTTGAGGGTCGCCGTCGGCCCGCCTGGACCGATATAGCTGGCCACCGATTGGATTGCCGGATCCTTTGACAGCACGTCGACGATCGCTTGCTGGCGTTCGGACATGGCGGGGAAGGAAATGTCCTGGGCAGCCTCGGTGATGCCGACGATCTGTCCGGTGTCCTGTTGCGGGAAGAAGCCTTTCGGGATGATCACATAGAGATAGCCGGTCAGCGCGATGGTCGAGAGCATCACGAGCAGCGTCGCGAAGCGATGACGCAACACGACCCGCAGGCCGCGCGCGTACAGCGCAAGCAGGCCGTCGAAGCCGCGCTCGAACAGGAGATAGAGCCGGCCGTGCTTTCTCCGCGATTCGTCCTTCAAGAGGCGCGCGCACATCATCGGGGTCAAAGTCAGTGAGATGACCAGCGACAGCAGCAGCGATGCGGTGATCGTGACGGCGAATTCCTGGAACAGTTTTCCGACGTAGCCGCCCATTAGGAACAGCGGGAGGAACACCGCGATCAGCGACAGGGTGATGGAGACGATCGTGAAGCCGATCTCGCTGGAGCCTTTGAGCGCCGCCTCCATCGGGGTCATGCCCTGCTCGAGATGGCGCACGATGTTCTCGATCACCACCACGGCATCGTCGACCACGAATCCGACCGCGATCGACAGGGCCATCAGCGAGAGGTTGTCGAGGCTGTAGCCGAGCACATAGAGGATCGCGAAGGTGCCGATCAGCGCCAGGGGAACCGTGATCGCCGGGATGACGGTGGCCCAGAAATTCCTCAGGAACAGGAATATCACCATCACCACCAAGGCGACGGTCAACATCAGCGTGAATTGCACATCGGAAACCGCGGCGCGAATCGTGGCGGTGCGGTCGGCGGCGATCGTCACCTTGATCGCCGGCGGAACGGAGGCCTGCAGCTGCGGCAGCAGTTTCTTGATGCGATCGACGGTTTCGATGACGTTGGCGCCGGGAACGCGCTGGACGGCCAGGATGATGGCGGGGTCCTTGCCGTACCAGCCGGCCAGCAGGTCGTTTTCGGGCGCCTCGATCGCCGAGCCGATGTCGCGCAGCCGCACCGGCGAGCCGTTGCGATAGGCGATGATGAGGTTTTCATAGGCGGCGGGCTTCAGCAACTGGTCGTTGGTATTCAGCGTATAGGTCACGCGCGGGCTGTTGAGCGTGCCCTTGGGCAGGTCGACATTGGCGCCGGCGATCACGGTGCGGACGTCTTCGAGGCCGATGCCGCGGGCGGCCAGCGCCTGCGGATTGACGCGGATGCGGATCGCGGGCTTCTGTTGGCCGCCGATACCGACCAGGCCCACGCCCGGCACTTGGGAAATCTTGGGCAGCAGGATGTTTTCCGCGTAGGCATCCACCGTGGTCATCGGCAGCGAGTCCGACGTCAGCGCGATCAGCATGATCGGCGTTTCCGCCGGGTTCACCTTCCTGATCGTCGGCGGGTAGGGGATGTTCTGCGGCAGGAACGGGCTCGCGGCATTGATCGCGGAGAGCACGTCGACCGCCGCGCTGTCCACCGTGCGCGACAACTCGAACTGGACCGTGAGCTGGGCGACGCCGAGTGCGCTGGACGAGGTGAGCTGCGTGACGCCGGGGATCTGGCTGAGCTGCTGTTCGAGTGGCGTGGCAACCGACGAGGCGATGGTTCCGGGGTCGGCGCCGGGCAGTTGCGCCGAGATCTGGATCGTCGGGTAATTGACGTTCGGCAGCGCGCCGACCGGCAACAGGGGATAGGCCGCGAGGCCGCACAGCAGCAGGCCCGCCATCAGCAGAGCGGTTGCAATCGGCCGCAGGATGAAGGGCGCGGACAGGTTCATGGGAGCGCGTCCTGCACGGAGCTTTGCAGGTCGGCTTCGCGCGCGGCCTTGCCGTGCAGTTCCCGAACCTGGCTTCCTTCCGTCAGCCGATACTGACCGTCGACGACGACGGTATCGCCTGATTTCAGTCCCTGGTCGATCAGGGCCTGCCCCTCGCTGATCTGCGCGACGTGAACAGGACGCAAGGAAGCGGTCTGGTTCGGAGAGATGACATAGACATAACTGCCGTTCGGGCCCTGCTGGACTGCGGAGCCGGCGACCGTCAGCGCATCCTGCTCAATCTTCAGCAGCAGCCGGGCATTCACCAACTGTCCCGGCCACAGCCGGTGATCGTGATTGGCGAACTCGGCCTTGAGCTGGACGGTGCCGGTCGTCCCTGCGATCTCGTTGTTGACGAGCAGCAGCGTGCCTTCGCCGAGCTTCATCTTGTTGTCCTGGCTGTAGGCGATGACTTTCAACTGGCCTTTTGCTTCGTGTTCCTGGATCACAGGCAGATCCGTCTGCGGAAGGGTGAACAGCAGCGAAATCGGCTCGATCTGGGTGACGACGACGAGACCGTTCGGGTCGGTCGGATGAATCACGTTGCCGACATCGATCTGGCGGACGCCGGTGATGCCGGGAATGGCCGATGTCAGGCGTGTGTAGCTGAGCTGGACGTTGGCCTCGTCGATCTGCGCCTGGTCCGCTTTCACGGCGGCCTTGAGTTGGGCCACCTGCGCGGTCTGCGTCTCGATCAGCTGCGGGGTCGCATAGCCCTTGTCACCGAGCTTATTGTAGCGGGAGAGATTGGCTTCGGCATTGGTGAGTTGGGCCTGATCTCGGTCGCGATTGGCCGTCAATTGCTCGATCTGGGCCTCGTAGGGACGCGGGTCGATCTGGGCGAGCAGATCGCCGGCCTTGACGGTCTGTCCCTCGGTGAAGGCGATCTTGACGATCTGTCCCTGAATCTGGCTGCGCACGACATCGGTGTTGTAGGCGATCACGGTGCCGATGCCGCGCAGATAGATCGGAACGTCCTTGCCGATGACCGCGGCGGTGACCACCGGTACGGCCGCGGGCACTGGCGCGGCGGCGACGACCGGCTTCCGGTCCGCGGCGAAGAACCAGAGGCCGGCTCCGACGAGGATCGCGGCGAGAGCGACAAGCGCGATGGCGAGATTTCGTTTCATGAGATCGTCCTGATGTCAGGGATTGCTTGAGCCGCTCATCGAAGTCGTGCTGTCCGTTGCGGCAGGGCCTTGCACCGGGACGGACGGACTGATTCCGGCACCGCCGAGCTCGGTGGCTCCGAGCGGTATCCCGACGCGTCCGACCGTCGATGCTGAAGGCAGCGGAGACGCCGCCGTGATGCTGCCGTTGCAGGTGACGGATGGGCCCCCGGACAGTCCGCCGCCGTCGAACAAGGCTCCGGACGAGGCGGTATTGCCGGATCCGGCGCAACCCGCCGTGCTTTGCGCCGGATTAAGCGGCGAAATGCCGGGCGTTGCGATCTCGGTCGATCCCAGTGGAACGCCGACGGGCCGCGTGGATTGCGGATTGAGCGGCGACGTCGCCAGCATGCCGGTGGAAGGCTGCGTTCCCGGCATGGTCGTTTGAGCGATCGTAGCAGCCGGGACGAGCCACAGCATGCCGGCCGTGAGCGCCACGGCGGGCTGCATCAGGGTGAATCGGCGCGAGCTGGATCTTCCCGAGCCGACGTCGTTCGATGAGTGCTGCTCTCGCATGGAAAATGCTCCGGCTGAATGCTGTCGAGCACTAGAGAGGTGCGGAACGGTGGGGTATTTCCAGAACGCACGTCCCGCTACCCGGCAGCACGACGGCAACGGGCATTCGACGCGTCGAGAGCGGCCATTCGTCTTCGTTCGGCCGCGTCGCCGAGTTGCCTCGCCGATGACAGCGCCGTTGGCCGGCCTTGGCTTTGGTTCGATTTCGCTATTTCAGAATGTCCCGCACATGCGCGAGTTCCCGGCTGCATGTGCCTGTGTCGCCGTTTTGATCGGCGGTACGCGCGCGATCAAGCGAATCAAGCGCATCCGTGAAAACGGCTCCGCGGCTGCCTTCGGCCCCTGCAATCGAGCGAGGCGTCGGTTGATAACTGCGTAGTGCGCTGAGGCTTTCCCGCTGCCAGCCGTGGGCGCCCGCGTCTTTTTCGATGGCCCGATCCAGTTGGACCTGGGTTTCGCTATGTCGTCCGCACAGGTGCCTGCACGCGCGGGCGAAGCTGCGCACAACAGGATGAGAAGCGCGATCTGAAGATTTGCCGTGGATGTCATGTGTCCGATCCCATGCATGGAGTTCAAGCAGCATCAGATGGGGCCTCTTGAACGACAAAGCGGATCGTTCGTCTTTCGCGTATGAACGCCGGCCGTTCACAGTAATGAGAGGTCTGTACGCCTGACATATAAGCTGCGTTTTGAAGTGCGCGCCCTAGCTAGGCAGCGTCCCGAGGATGCGCGAGGAGCCGCTGTCTCGATCGGCATGTCCCGACGTGCGAAGTGGCAAGGGCCGTTGTTTGCCGAAATACGCCGGCAAGTGTCGACACTACTGTCGCACCATTCCAACCCGGAGTGATCCCGACATGAAACACCTCAACGCTGGCCTCGCCTTCGCTGCCGCTCTCTCCCTGTTCGCGACCGTCGCCCCGGCGCGCGCTGAACCCCCGAAGAACATCGTCCTGGTGCACGGCGCCTGGGTCGATGCGTCCGGCTGGAAGCCGGTCTACGAGATCCTGACCAAGGAAGGCTTCCGCGTCAGCATGCTGCAGGAGCCCGAGACGTCGTTTGGCGATGATGTCACGGCGGCGAAGCGGCTGCTCGATCTCCAGAATGGCCCGACGCTTCTGGTCGGCCACAGCTATGGCGGCTCGATCATCACCGAGGCGGGTGTTCATCCCAATGTCGTCGGCCTGGTCTACGTCGCTGCGCATGCGCCCGACGTCGGAGAGGACGAAGCGGCGCTGGGCAAGAAGACGCCGAGCGTACTTGGAAAGACCGAAGGCGCCATCAAGGTCACGCCCGACAAATTCACCTATCTCGATCCCGTGCAATTCCCCAAGCTGTTCGCGCCCGATCTGCCGCGCGAGCAGGCGGAGTTCGAATCACGCTCCCAGGTTCTGGCCGCGACGCAGGTGTTCAGCACGCCGCTGACGGCGGCCGCGTGGAAGACCAAGCCGAGCTGGGGCATCGTTGCCGGCAACGACCAGATCATCAATCCGGATCTCGAGCGCTGGTATTACGAGCGCGCCAAGAGCCACACCACCGTGATCCCGGGTGCAAGCCACTCGGTCTACGAGTCGCATCCGAAGGAAGTGGCGGAGATCATCACCCGTGCCGCTCGCAGCATCGATCAACCGGCCACCCGCTGACGCGTTTTGCCGGTCCTGACGCACGGCCGGCAGAAGGAAGGACGGCGGGAGAGACAGCACTCCCGCCGGCCCGACTCCACCTCTGGAGAGTTCCATGAGCATAACCGAGGCGACCGGCACAGTTCCGGATTGGAGCGGAGCCAACGCCACAAAGGAGCAAACGTCGTGACGAGCTGGCAAAATAACCGCGCCGCGCGCGATGCCCGCATCGCGGCCGGTGCTGGACTTGCCCGCGGCAAAGTCGTGGAAGCGTCCGACGCAACGCGTCTGCTGGAGGCCGTGATCCGGCCGGGTGACCGGGTTTGCCTCGAAGGCGATAACCAGAAGCAGGCGGATCTCTTGAGCCGCGCGCTGCTGGCGGTCGATCTGTCCAAGGTCAACGATCTGCACATGGTGCAGTCGGGCGTCGTTCTGCCCGAACATCTGGACCTGTTCGACCGCGGGGTCGCGAAGCGGCTCGATTATGCCTATTCAGGGCCGCAATCGGCGCGCATCGCACGCATGCTGTTCGGCGGCAAGATCGAGCTGGGTGCGGTTCACACCTATCTCGAACTGTTCGCGCGCTACTTCATCGATCTCACCCCGCACGTCGCCCTGATCGCCGCCGTCAGCGCCGACCGTGACGGCAATCTCTACACCGGTCCGAACACCGAGGACACGCCCACCGTGGTGGAGGCAACGGCGTTCAAGGACGGCGTCGTGATCGCCCAGGTCAACGAGATCGTCGAGACGGTTCCGCGGGTCGATATCCCGGCCGACCGCGTCCATTTCGTCGTCAAGTCCGACAAGCCGTTCTTCGTCGAGCCGCTGTTCACGCGCGATCCGGCGGCGATCACCGAGGGGCAGATCCTGACCGCGATGCTCGCGATCAAGGGGATCTACGCGCCCTATGGCGTGCAGCGGATCAATCACGGGATCGGCTTCAGCACGGCCGCGATCGAACTCCTGCTACCGACGTTCGGCGAGAGGTTGGGCCTGAAGGGCAGAATCGCAACCCATTTCGCCTTGAATCCGCATCCCGCGCTCATTCCCGCGATCGAGTCCGGTTGGGTCCGGCAGATCCACTCGTTCGGCTCGGAGGTCGGCATGGACGAGTACATCCGGGCGCGATCCGACGTCTATTTCACCGGTCCCGACGGTTCGCTGCGCTCCAACCGCGCGTTTTGCCAGACCGCCGGGCTCTATGCCTGCGACATGTTCATCGGCTCCACGCTGCAGATCGATCTCCAGGGAAATTCCTCGACCATCACCACCTCGCGCATCGCCGGGTTCGGCGGCGCGCCGAACATGGGCTCGGACGCACGCGGGCGCAGGCATCCGAGCGAGCCCTGGCTGAAGGCCGGCGCGGAGGCCGATCCGGACAGCCCGGCGCCGCTGCGCCGAGGCCGCAAGCTGGTGGTGCAGATTGGCGAGACTTTCGGCGACAAGAACGTCCCGTTGTTCGTCGAGAAGCTCGATGCGATCGAACTCGCCGAGAAGCTGAACCTCGAGCTCGCGCCGGTGATGATCTACGGCGACGACGTCACGCACATCGTCACCGAGGAGGGCGTGGCGAACCTCCTGTTGTGCCGTACGGCGCAAGAACGCGAGCAGGCGATCCGCGGCGTCGCCGGATACACCGATGTCGGTCGCGGGCGGGATCGCAGCATGGTCGCGCAGCTGCGCGAGCGCGGCGTGATCCGGCGGCCGGAAGATATCGGCATCAATCCGCTCGATGCGGATCGCAACATGCTGGCGGCGGAAGTGCTGGTCGAGCGCGTCCTGCCGGATGCTGAATGCGCCGTCGAGATCAAAACCGCGGCGATGGGCTTCGGCGAAGTCTGGAGCGCCGTCATTGGCGATTTCGTCGAGCGCTATTCGCCCGGCGGGCTGAAATTCTCCATCAATGACGGCGGCGCGCGCCCCGACACGGTCTCGCTTCGGCTGGCGCAGGCGGTGCGATTGATCGCGGGGAGCGAGCAATGACGGCGCCGCTCCAGCACGTCGCCCCGGCCGAACGGGCCCGCAGCACAAGCTTCAACGAGGCATCGGCGCGGACGAGGCTTGATCTGCTGCTTGATGCCGGCAGCCTGGTCGAGTTCATCGGGCCGGAACAGCGCGAGGTCAGTCCGCATCTGGAGATATTCGGCCTTCCCGAGCAGTTCGATGACGGCATCGTCGTCGGCCATGGCCGGCTCGGTGGCGCGCCGGTCTTCGTCGCCGCGCAGGAAGGACGTTTCATGGGCGGCGCCTTCGGCGAGGTGCACGGCGCCAAACTGCTGGGTCTGCTCCGCGCAGCGCGCGAGATCGGATCGATCCCCGTTCTGATCCTGCTCGATACCGGCGGAGTCCGGTTGCAGGAGGCCAATGCCGGTGAGCTCGCCATCGCCGAGATCATGCGCGCGGTGATGGAGGCGCGTAGCGCCGGCGTGAAGGTCATCGGCCTGATCGGCGGGCGCTCGGGCTGCTATGGCGGCGGCGGCCTGATCGCAGGCTGTTGCTCCGCGCTCGCCGTGTCGGAGGCGGGACGCATCGCGGTTTCGGGCCCCGAGGTGATCGAGACCAATCGCGGCGTCGAGGAGTTCGACTCCCGTGACCGTGCCCTGGTCTGGCGCACCATGGGCGGCAAGCACCGGCGGCTGCTTGGTGCGGCCGACGTCTTCGCCGATGACACCGTGCAGGACTTTCGCGAGGCCGCACTCGAGCTGATCGGGTTGATCGGCCCCTTCGGCCTCGACCGGCTCAGGGCGGAGCAGGGGCGTCTGGCCGACAGGTTGCGCCGCTTCGGCGCTTGCCAGGACGCCGTCGATATCTGGACGGCCGAAGGTGTTGCGCATGCGGAAACGGTGCCGGAATTGCCGGCCGACCAGTTCATTGCGCTCGCTAACAGGATCGGGAGGAGCAGCCGTGACGCTCGATGACATTCTCGCCTCGCTGTTTCCCGACGGCCATGAGGTCAGGAACGACAATGGCGTCATTGCCGGCGCGGCGACGCTGCGGTCCGGCGGCAGGATACTCGTGATTGGTGTTGCTGATCGGACTGCGCTTGGCGTCGACGAGGCGATCAGACTTTCCGCGCACGTCCTGGAGTCGATCGACCGGGGGAGCGGGCCGATCATGGTGCTCGTCGACAGTGACAGCCAGCGCATGAGCAAGCGTGACGAGCTGCTCGGGCTCAACGAATTCCTCGCGCATCTGGCGAAAGTGCTGATCCACGCGGACATGCACGGCCGCCCCACCATCGGTCTACTCTACGGCCACTCGGCGGCGGGGGCCCTGCTTGCGACGGGCCTTGCAACGCGCGTGCTGGTCGGATTGCCCGGCGCCTCTCCCGCGGTGATGGATCTGCCGTCGATGGCGAAGGTCACCAAATTGTCGATGGCCGCTCTTGAGGAGAAAGCCAAATCGACGCCGGTGTTCGCGCCGGGGCTCTCCAATCTCGAGCAGATGGGTGCCGTTCATATGACATGGAGCGACGCCACCTCACTCGCAGACCAGCTGGATGCGCTGCTCGCCGACATGCCGGCTGCGCGGGATCGAAGAGATGCGCTCGGCAAGGAGCGCGGTGGCCGGCCGAAGGCCGCCGATATCGCGGAGCGCGTTCGTGATCTCGCCCTGCAAACCCGGTGAACCGCCGGCCGGTCGCCACGACCTCGTCTTTGTCAGCCCGCAGGGGTGGCGCGCGATGATCGGGATGCGCGACGATCTCGCAGCCGACCCGCTGGTGTCGCGCTGGTCCGAAATGGGATGGCCGACGATCAGGCGGCGCGCTCTGCCTTGCGAAGCGACCGGCCTTGCGCTCGGCCTGCCGTTGCCGCCCTCCGCCGGCAAGAAGCGGCTGTCGTTTCTCGCGGATATCGACCACGTCACCTCGATCGCAAGGCCGCCCGCGCTGCGGCAGGTGCGCGCCTCGGCGCCGCGCAATTGGTGGCCGACGCTCGATCGGCTCGACGGGCTCGCGCTTCGTCATTCGGTGGACGTGCGCGTGTTCGGCAGCCTCGCATGGCAATCGCTGACCGGGCTCGATTACGTGACCGCTCGTTCCGACCTCGATGTCCTGTTCGCGTTCCCCCGCGAAACCGATCTGGATCGTCTTGCCGCCGAATTGGCTGCGATCGAGACCGATGCGCCGATGCGGCTCGATGGCGAATTGATGCGCGCGGATGGTGCAGCGGTGAACTGGCGCGAATTCCACGCCGGCACGGACCAGCTTCTGGTCAAGACCATCAGGTGCGTGGGCCTGCTCGACAGGGATCGATTCATTTCGGGAGCGATGGGATCATGATCACAGCGGCCGCGCGAAGCATTGAACCGCTTGTTTCCAGCCGGGGGCAGATGGCGTCCGGTGTCCGGGCCATCGGCGGCTTCGCTGCCGATTGCCTTGCCATGGAGCTGGAAACCTGGCCCAAGCCGGGGCTCGTGAGCCATGTCGACAATGGTAGTCACGTCGACATGGATGCCGGCACGTTTCGTCGCAGCGCTGCGGCCATCAGGCCTTACCTTCAAAGTCTTGCCGAAGCGGGCGCGCTCGGCTGCGGCATGGGAGTGCTGCGGGTCATCGGCCTGGAGGCCGAACATGCGATGCTCGAGGCGACCTCGGGCGTCAATACGCATCGCGGCGCGATCTTCGGTCTTGGCCTGTTGTGCGCGGCGGCCGGTGCGAGGGCCGGCGGGCTGGTCGATCCGGCGCGTCCGCTCGGCGACGTCGTGGCACGCCTCTGGGGCGCCAGCATACTCGACGGTCCGGTGCTGCTGCACAGCCATGGTAGTGCTGCTCGCCGCCGCTTTCGCGCAGGCGGAGCCCGTATCGAGGCGGCGAGCGGGTTTCCCAGCGTCTACCGGATCGGCTTGCCGGCCCTGCGGAGAACAATGCCTGCCACGCCCGAGGATGCGGAAGCGGCCCGGGTCGAAGCGTGCTTTGCCCTGATTGCGTCGGTGGAAGACACGAATCTGCTGCATCGTGGCGGGCTCGAGGGGCTTCGTTTTGCGCGTCGCGCGGCACGTCGCTTCATCGACGCCGGCGGCGTGCGCGCTCCCGGCTGGCGCGTCAGCGCGCGATGGATCCATGAAAGCTTCGTCGCCCGTCGTCTCAGTCCCGGTGGCTCGGCTGACCTGCTTGCGATGTCGCTCTTCGTCGATGCCCACGACGCGCCGGGGCCATGATGTCCAATGCAATCCTGATGGCGCTGGTGCCGGTGTTCTTCGTTTTGCTGCTGGGATACACCGCCGGAAGGTTTCATGTCGTCGACAATCTCCATGTCGATGCTCTCAACGCACTCGTGATGGATTTCGCCGTGCCGGCGTCGCTGTTCGCCGCGACCGCTTCGGCGTCGCGCAGCGAGATGATCGAGCAGGTTCCGCTGTTTCTGGTGCTCGGCATAACGATGTCGTTGCTCTACGCCGCCTGGTATCTTGCCGCGCGCAGGTTGTTCAAGGCGTCGCGGCCCGATGCGTCGATTCAGGCACTCACGGTCGGCTTTCCAAATCTTGCCGGCGTCGGTCTTCCAATCCTGACATCCGTCGCGGGACAGGCGGGTGCCGTTCCGGTCGCCGTCGCATTGGCAACCGGTTCGGTCCTCATCAGCCCGGTGACCCTGATCATGGCGGAAATGGACGCCGCCAGGGCCCGTGGCGAGGAAATGGCGGCGCGGCAGATGCTGACGGCAGTGGGGCGTGCGATCACCAAGCCGGTCGTGCTCGCGCCCGTGTTCGGCATCCTGTTTTCGGTGTCGGATCTGAGCCTCGACGCGCTCGCTCATGCGTGCCTCGCGCTGATCGGGAGTTCGGCCGCCGGCGTCGCACTGTTCCTCACCGGAGCCATCCTGTCGGCACAGTCGTTCCGCCTGAACTGGAAGATCGCGGCCGCAACCGTCGCCGCGGACGTGGTTCGGCCGCTCGCAGCCGTTGCAATCACTCACGTCTTTCCAATCGCTCCCGACACAGCGAGGACGGCTATTCTGCTCGCCGCGGTGCCTTCCGGCTTTTTCGGCATCCTGTTTGCAGTCAACTACCGGCTGGACTCCGCAGCGGTCGGATCGATGGTTATTTCGAGCACCGGATTCAGCGTCGCGACCATGGCGGTCGCGATCGCCGTGCTCTTTCCGCACTAGGCGGCGATCATGACACTTGCGATCCTGTGCTCGGGACAAGGCAGACAGCATCGGGACATGTTCGCCCTGACGGGTGATGCGCCGGAAGCGACGCATCTGTTTGCTCACGCGGCAACGTTGCTGGGCGGCAGGGATCCGCGCGATTTCGTGCGCGACGAATCTGACGAGGCTCTGCATCGCAATCGGTCCGGCCAGATTCTATGCACGTTGCAGGCACTGGCCGCCGCTGCCGGGCTCAGGGACATCATTCCACATGGCGCCATCATCGCAGGCTACAGCGTCGGTGAGGTGGCGGCATGGGGCGTGGGAGATCTGTTCGAACCGGTCCTCACGCTCGACCTCGCAGTGCGCCGCGCGGAAGCGATGGACGCCGCCACCTGCGCCGGTGACGGGCTGATCTTTGTCCGTGGTCTTTCATGTGACGATATGACCCGCCTTTGCGAGCGCCACGGCGCGGCGATCGCCATCGTCAATCCAGGCGATGCCTTCGTGATCGGCGGTGGCCGGGAGGCATTGAACGGAATTGCCGGAGAGGCGAGGGCGATGCGCGCCACAAGGATCGTCGAACTGCCGGTTCGGGTTGCCTCCCACACCGGACGGCTCGCCGAGGCGTCGGTCGTGTTTCGCGAAGTCTTGCGGTCGGCGCCGGTGGCGTTCCCGTCGGCCGCCGGTGCGCGCATCCTGAGTGGCATCGATGGCGGTTCGGTCGTCTCCGCCGAGACGGGCCACGACAAGCTCGCCGCGCAGATCTCGCAAACCGTGCAGTGGGGAAATTGCCTGCAAAGCTGTCTCGAAGCGGGTGCCACGGCATTTCTCGAATTTGGACCTGGACATGCACTGAGCCGGATGGTTGCGAGTATCGAGCCCGGCCTTCCGGTGCGGTCCCTGGACGATTTCAGGAGTCTTCAGGGCGTGCGTGACTGGCTTGCGCGGCATCTCAGCGACTGAAATGGCAACAGCTTCGTTCCGGAATCGGACGGACGGCGCGCTCCGGATCGACGTGCGGCGAAGCAAAAAAAAGGGGCCGTCCTTGTGGGGAGGACGGCCCAATGCTCGCATGCCTGGGAGGAGAAGGCTCGAGCCGTGACTTGGGGGACTCAGTCACTAACACTGCCAGCATCGCCGATCCGGCGTGCAAAGTATTTCACGTCCCCACGCTGTTTCTCATTTCGCATGATTCACGAAGGTCCGCCGGCAGGACATGAGACACCGGCTCGCGTGACGGAACCGGGTCGCATTCAGCGAGCCTGGGTGACGCCAATGCGTTCCGGCTGGTGCATCGCCAACGTGCCGGCGTGTCGCCTGTCAGACGTTTGAAGACGGTCGAGAAATGCGCCTGCGTGCAGAAACCGACGGCCAGCGCCGCCTCGACCAGCGGCGTCTCGGTATTCGACAGGAGAGATTTTGCATGCTCGATGCGCTGTTGCAGGAGATACTCGCGCGGCCGGTATCCAGTCGCGGCGCGAAACTGCGCTGCAAAGTGCATCCGGGACAATCCCGCGACGCCGGCGAGGTCGGACAGGCTGATGGAGTGGTCGAAGCGCGCCCTGACATACTCCTCGACGCGTCGGAGCCGCCATTTCGGCAAGGCGTTGACTTTCGTACGCGGGGGCTCGCGTCGAGCGACGTGCATCACCAGCGTCTGGGCGATACAGCACGCAAATTCGCGATCGGCCGAATGGCCTTGTTCGGTCAGCGCCTTTGCGAGCTGCTCGGCGAACGGGTCGCGCAACAGAAGGAGATCGTTCAGGCATTCGGGCGCGAGCGGCTCCGTTCCCTGCTGTGGAGATGGAAAGCAATTGGCCGAGATGTGGAAGTGCAGGAAATCGCACGGCGCAAGAAACTGCGCGCGGAGCGGCTTCGACGGCGCGCCGACATAGAGTGTGCCTGCCGGCATGGCGCCGTCGAAAATCGTCTGACTGCCTCTGGTCAGCTTGAGACGTGTGCTCTTCAGGGCGATGGCGAAGAAGTACCGGTCGGGAGGCGTCGTTGCGTCCTCGCGCCTGACGGCCGTCTGCGCATAGGTAAAGCGCGAGATCGTGATGTCCTCGCGCGCGACGCCCGCGCGTTGCTCGGGCTGGCGCCATTTTCGTTCGTGGGGGAATGCGCGTGCCCCCTGAGAGAAATCCGGTTCGCGGGCGCCGGGTTGATGTGTCAATCGGGCGCCGGCCGCTTGCATATCGGTGAGCATCGTTCGTCCCGTCTTTTGGATTCCGCTGCCGCAGTGACGGCCGCTGAATGCCATTGGTTGACGCTCGAACGATATGTCTGATGCCGCCACAAGGCCCGTTAGAGTTGCTGAAATCGTGTTAGATTTTGCGAAAGCTGCAGGTGCGTCGGAACGTCGCGAAACTCCGAAATCAGCAAGAAGAATCAAAGGCCTGCGCTGTGAGTTCCGATGTTGCGGCGCGATGCAGCTCTCTTCAGGTCGGGCGATCTGACCGGGTTCAGGGAAGGCGTGGCGAGGCATCGATGCCAGGGGTGAGGCCGGGCGCGATCTTCTCCGCCGGCGGAATTGCGGGCACCCGCGCGTAGGGAAGCGCCGTCACCCCGGGAGGCTGCTGGGACGGGGATTGGAGGCAGTTGGGGCGGGGCGGATCTCCTGCGCCGAACACATCGAACATTGGGTCCACGAAGGTCGTGCGGAGCCGATGAGACCAGGTCTGGCGATCGAGCGCATTGGGTTGCCGGATCGTCACCGTGGCCGTCATGCCGGAGACGAGCGGCACGCCCGGCGGCACTGTGTCGATGGCGACGCGAACCGGTATGCGCTGCGCAAGCCGCACCCAGGTGTAGATCGGGTCCACGTTGGGCAAACCTTGCGTGCCCGCCGCGGCGTTTGACGGGCTGATGCCGCGGGTCACGGTTTTCACATGTCCCAGGATCGGCTTGGAGTAGCCGATGAGCTGTGCCTCGACGCGATCGCCGACGCAGACATGCGCCATCTTGGTTTCCTCGAAATAACCGTCGATCCAGAAGCTGTTGGAATCGATGATGGAGACGTTGGTGACGCCGGTCAGCGCATAGTCGCCGACGCGCAGCAGGAGATTGGTGACATAGCCGTCGACGGGGCTGAGCACATTGGTGCGCTTCAGGTTCAATTCCGCCTGTGCAAGCTGGTGAGCGGCCGCTGCGTAGGCGGCCTTCGCCTGCGAGGCATTGCCGGCGAAGATCTGCTGCTCCTCTGGCGTCGTCGCCAGGTCGGACAGACGCCGGCGCCGGTCGGACTCGGCCTGCTTCACCTCCAGGTCCGCCGCCCGCTGGTCGACGACGGCCTTACCGATGCGGACGGCTACGTCGAAGTCGAAGGGATCGATGACGTAGAGCACGTCACCCTTGTGGACGAACTGGTTGTCGGCCACCCGCAGCTCCACGATTTTGCCCGCGATCTGCGGCGCGACATTGGCGACCTGCACGCGCACGCTGCCATTGCGCGTCCAGGGCGCGGTGACATAGTGCTGCCAGGTTGCAACCGATATCAGGATGGCGACCAGGGCGATGGCAAGAGTGGCGAAATGCTTGCCGACGCCGGCCATGAACCGCCCGGCGACCTTGCGCGGCGACCGCGTCAATGGCGTCGCCTGCCGGCAAGCTTCGCCGTCGTTCGCGGCGTGGTCGCTGGTCGCGCGCGCCGCGGCCTCCGTCGGGCTGGAACACGCGACGGCGTCGGCTGCGTCCGCGCGTGCTTCGGTTGAAGATTCGGAGTGGGGCGGAAAGGCCGCATCTCGAGGCAGAGCCGCGTCCATGGCTTTCTCCCTAGCAAAAGAGCGCGAGCAGGCCGAAGATCGACACGTAGAGGCAGAGCTCGGCCAGCGACGGGTTGCTGAAGATTCTTGTAAATCCCACGAAGCGCAGCAACGGGCGGAGCAGCAGGAATGCGAGCAGCGCCGTTGCCGCATAGGACACGATCGGGGCGATCAGCACGCCGCCCACGACGAGTTCACGATAAGTATTCGTCACGGATGCGCCCCCTGGCCGGAACCGGCGAAACTCTGCCATGGTTCGAAGACGATGCTGGCCGGAACGAGCGCGGCGAGCACCGGCTCGACGGACAGGTTGCCTTGGGCAGCCGTCTGGCGCAGCGCCTCGGCGGCCGTCAGGATTGCGCCTCCATCCCGTAGGGTGAGCGCGGCTCGCGCGGCGTGCACCGCCTCGCCGAGTGAGGTCTCGGCCAGGCGGTCCAGTTCGGCATGGCACCGTCGCAGCACCACGGCCTCGTCGAAGCAGCGCAGCGCTTCCGCGACGACCCGAGGGAGAGGTGCCGTGGCGCCATTCGTCGTCAGGATCTGCTCGATCCGGGCGGCATCGCGAAACGCGGCTTCCTCCGGCGCGAGATGCCGGGCTCGCCCGGAATCGAGGCGGCTCAGCTCGCGATGGGCCTCGTCCAGCAGCAGCCGGATCCTCCGTTCGCCGGACAAGGACGGCAGCAGGAGCTGCGCCGCGAAGACCAGAACTGAGGAAAGCTGGGCAAACAGACACGTCACAAGGAATACGTCGGGGTCGTAGCTCTGCGGATTGCTCGGTGCGAGAATGACAAGCGTGAACACGAGGGAGAGCCGGCCGAGCGGTGGCAGGATGCCGCTCGGAAGCGTGATCAGCAGCGCTGCGCCGATCACGAGAGGCGCAAGGCCGATCGCCAGCAGTTGAAACTCGGATACGCCGTTGAAGACGAGGTATTTCAGGATGCCGGCGAGCAGGCATGCGATCGGCATGGCAAAAACCGCCAGTGTCGTGAAGGCGCGCGGATCCGGAGCCGTCGCGCTCAGGCCGATGATGACTGCGGCAAGCGAGAGGCAGAGCGCGGTGGTCGGCCATCCCGCCATCACGAAGATGATCGCAATGAGGATGAAGTGGATCGTGGCCCTGACGCCGGCTGCCGCTGCAATGCGAGGCGAGCGGTAAAGCGGCGCGCGCCATTGCCGGAGTGGATGGTTCCCGGCCCGCAGTGCTTCGAGACTGTCGCGCACGTCTGCATTCCTGCGGATGATCGCATCGCGCAGATAGGTCCGGCTGATCGCGACCAGACCGGAGGCGCCGGGATCTCGGTCGTCCCGAGATGTCGCGGATGCGGCCGGCAGCGCGGCAAGCGTACGGGCGAGCGCCAGCTCGCTCACGAGGCCCACCATCGCGGAGCGTGCGGCTGCGGTTCTGGCCGGGCCGCTGATCGACTCCGTGACGAGGCTCGCGATCTCCGGGTGCAGGGCCGCGACATCGCGCAACATGTCCGCAGCGGCCGTCGCGGATGAAGCTTCACCGCGGACGGCGCGTTGCGCGAACTCCGTGACCCGGCGATGCAGTGTTTCGAGGCGGCTCGCCAGAACCGGATGATAGTCCGGCGCGGCGAGCACCTCGTTGACCAGAGCGACCGCGAGGACGCCGATGGCGATGGCGGCGCCCCGGGCGACGCCGGTCGGAAACACTTGCAACGGGCTGTCGATCTGCTGGATGGCAATCAGGGCAACGGTGATGCAGCTGAGAGCCGCCGCATAAGCGCGATTGCCGTCCAGCATCCCGGCGACGTAGACGCAAAGTCCGACCCAGATCCCCAACACTGCGGGCAGGAGCGCGCCGGTTTGGGAAAACGTGCCGGCAATGGCGATCGATGCGATCACGCCGATGGCGGTTGCGAGCAGCCGGTAGCCTGCCTTTTCCATGCCCTGCGCGCGCGTGGGCAGCGCCAGGATCGCCACGGTGACGGCAGCCGACGAGGGGGATTCGAGCTCGAGCCAGAAGCTCACATAGAGTGCGAGGAGCATTGCAAGTAGGACGCGCAGCGCGAATGCCCAGGAACTCACCGGGAAGCCGGCGAAGACCCGCGGGCGGATGTCGTCGGCAGCGCTGGTGGCGTCCCCTGGCAATTATGCTCCCTCCATCCGCGGCAAAGCGCGCGGCCTGCCGGCGTCGCGAAATCGAAGGGGAGCATGAGCTGTGCCGACCGGTATTTTCGGTCCATCAACCTGCTTTCGGGAACGCACGCCGAGAAGGCGCACTTTGCCCGAGCCCGGCCCGACTATTGCGGCGCGTGGCCCGCCAGGGCCTCTTCGAGGCGGCGGATGATCTCGTCGCCGCTGGACGGCTTGCCGAGATAGCAGTGCGCGCCAGCCGCCATGACGCGCTGGCGCACGGGTTCGCTCGGGAAAGCGGTCATGAAAATGATTGGGAAAAGGCGGCCGGAGGCAACTAGGCGCGCCTGCAATTCATCGCCGGTTATGACCGGCATCTGAACGTCGGCGATCATGCAGGCTGGATCTTCGTCAGCCGGTTCCCGCAGGAAGGCGACGCCGGACTCGTAGGCGTGGGCTTCATAGCCGAGCGAACGCACCAGGCTCGCCAGCGACGCGCGCACGCCTTCGTCGTCGTCCACGATCGCAATCACCGGGGTTTTGGCCATTGGCACACATCCTGACCGCTGTGTTCCGCAGGGAGGATATCTCCCATTGGGCGGCCGATGGGGCCTTATGCACCGTGCGGCAGTCCCGCCGGAATTATACTCAGGTTTGGTCCGTAGTCTTTCGGTTCTGGGAAATCCCGAGCGCTTCGGCCTTGCGAACGAGGTCGGCCAGCGACCGGACCTCCATCTTGCGCATGACGTTGCCGCGGTGGATCTTGACGGTGATCTCGCTGAGGCCGATCAGGCCTGCCACCTGCTTGTTCATCAAGCCGGCGGTCACATGGCCCATCACCTCGCGCTCGCGCGCCGTCAGGCTCTCATACTGGATGCGGATATCCTCCTTCGTCGCGGCTTCCGCGCGGCGCTGCGCATCGCGCTCGAGGGCTGCCGTCACGGCGTCGAGCATGTCCTGATCGCGAAACGGCTTGGACAGGAAATCCACGGCGCCAGCCTTCATGGCGCGCACCGACATTGGGATGTCCCCATGACCGGTCATGAAGATGATCGGATATCTGATGCCCTGGCGGGTCAGTTGCCCCTGGAGATCGAGGCCGCTCACGCCCGGGAGCCGGACGTCCAGCACGATGCAGGCCGGTTTGTCGGGCATGACGCCGCCAAGCAGCTCGGCCGGCGAGCCGAACAGGCGTGTCTCGAGGCCGACGGATCGGAACAGGCTGTCGAGCGAGGCACGAATGCTCGCGTCGTCATCAACGATGATGACGACTGAACTGGAGGATTGGGCCGGCGGTTGCACTTGGTTTGGTCGTGTCATGGCAAGGCGTGTTCTTGGCTAAATGGCAGTGTCAGGTGGAATGTCGCGCCCGAGCCCGGAGAGCTCTCCACGGACAATCGGCCGCCGTGAGCTTCCACCGTCGTTCGGCAGATCGCAAGTCCCATGCCCATGCCGCCGCCCTTGGTGGTGAAGAACGGATCAAACAGGCGCGGCAGGTCGTCAGGCCGGATGCCCGGGCCGCTGTCCTCGACCGTGATGGCAAGGTTTTCGCCGTCCACGGTTCCGGCGCGCAGCGTAACGGTGCGGGAACCAGGCCGGCCTGACATGGCCTGGCCGGCATTGATCAGAAGATTGACAAGGACCTGCTGAAGCTGGACCCGGTCGCCGCGAACCGGCGGCAGGCCATGCTCCGTCTTGACGATAAGGGTGACGTCGTCCTTGACGAGCTCGCGCGCGACCAGGAGGGTCGCTTCCTCGATGATCTCGTTGATCTGCAGCAGATCCTGCTGGGTAGGGGCCTTCTTCAGGAAAGTCCGGATCCGGGTCACGATCTCGCTGGCGCGGCGGCCCTGTGCAACGACGTGACCGATCGTCGTCGCAACTTCCTTGAGATCGGGCACGTCGCGGCGCAGCCACCGCAAGCCGGCCTCGCCGCTGGTGACGATCGCTGCCAGAGGCTGATTCACCTCGTGGGCAATGGACGCGCTGAGCTCGCCGAGGGTGGCGACACGCGCGGCATGCGCCAGCTCCGCCTGCGCCGCGAGCAGCGCATCCTGTGCCTGCTTGCGCTCGGTGATGTCGATGACGAAGGCGAGCACGTTGCGATCTCCGTCGGGCTCGGCCGGAAAGGTGATCGTAAACAGGACGGGAACCTTGCGTCCGTCGAGGCTTACGAGATCGGTCTCGCCTTCGTGGAACCGCTCTCCTTCCGCGAATGCGACCAGCGCGCCGAGGAAACTGCGGTCGTTCTCGCCCAGAAGCCTGTCCGCGTTTTCCATGAAGACCGCAGAGCCGCTTGCTCCCGCCATCTTCTGGAGGGCCGGATTGACGTCGGTGATTTTGGCGAGCCGGCGGGCATGCCGCACGAATTCAGGATTTCGTGCAAGATAGTCCCGCAAGGTGGCACCTCCGGTCTCCAGCGAATTCAGCGCGGACCGCACGGCGCTCCAGTCCTCTTCGACGACGCCGACCCGGCTTGCGTCGAACATCCGGCGGTATCGCTGCTCGCTCTGCACCAGCGCGTTGTGTGCCGCCACGCGGTCCGTGACGTCGGTGTGCGTTTCAAGCACTCCAACGGGTTTGCCGAGATGGTCGTGCTGGAGCGCCCATCTTGCATCGACGGTGAGTGCGCCGCCGGCCTTCGTCCGCTGCTCCAGCCTGCCTTCCCATCGGCCGATGTCGAGCAGGCCGGCCTCGATGACCTCTCGCCGGTCGGGATATTTGGTTCTCAGCAGCGCGTCGGCGAGTTGCCCGAGCGCCTCGTCGGCCGACCAGCCATAGGCCTGTTCCGCGGCCCTGTTCCAGAACGTGATCACGCCGCCGCGATCCCTGACGAAGATCATGTCGTGCGAGAGATTGAGCAGGCGCGCCTGCGCCGCGAGACGCTTCGTCGCCGCTTGATTCTGGAGCGCCAGCAAGGTGGTGATTCCGATGGCGGCGAGGCTCACCAGCGCACGAAGGGCAGGCGAGGCGATCTCCTCCAGATCGTGCGACAGCAGATAGGCGGTTATGGTCAGGACGCTGCAGCCGACCGCGGCGGCGATGATGTCGTTACGCCGGTGCGTCCTCGCCGCGAGCAGGATCGCAACGACGTAGAGAACCGCGACTGCGCCCTCGAGCGGCGTCAGCACATCGACCAGGAAAACCGCGAAAGCGAGGACGGCAGACCAGAACCGCAAGCCGGCGCGGCTCATCGATGAACCCGTGGCCCGATCAAGACTGGTCATCGTCGCTGGTGGTCGCTCTGCTCATTTTCGGTCACGTTGATGCCGCGATTTGATCGGGCCGACAACATGCGGCAACATGATTTTCGTGCTCTCTTGAAAGACGTTGCCGCGGTTCGATCCCGCGCGCGTGCCGACGAGGCACATTCCCCGGCAAAAAAGGGGTTTTGCGTGAGTTTCCGACCATTGGCGAGCGCGTCAACTTACCGCAGGGCGAGACCAGTTCCGCCATCGCTGCGAGCGGGACGTCCGCGCGGCCGGCGACGCCGCGGTCATACCTAGGTATGACGCGATCAACCCGAGAACCTATCCGGTGCACCCGCGCGTAGAATGGAGCGCGGGGACCGCCGAACTACTCTGCTCCCACATTCGGACGAGCCATTGGGTCTCGCCGGATCGAAAATGGGACAAGGAGTTCGACGATGTTGCTACAGATGTCACACCCGCTAGGCGCGAAGGATCATGTCGTCGGCTCGATCGGCGTCTCGGCCATCGATGGTTGCCAGTCCGGGCTTGCGGAACGTCCGGATCGCGCCGGCGAAAAGGCGATGACGCTTTCCCTCGTTCACCTCGATGTTGCTCTGGCCATCGAGACGCCCCCGCCGGGTGTGCGGCGATCCGCCGGCGACGGCCCCAGCTTCAAGGTATCGGCGAAACGCCTCGCGCGCATCTCAGTCGAGACCGATCGGGAGGCCGGTGCAGGCGAGTTCCCGGACCCGGTGATGCGAAGCCTCTCCGATGCGCTCGCGGCAACCGAAGCGGCCCATCATCCTCACTCCGCCATCCTTGCGGACGCCTTGCGTCTTGCCATCCTGACCCGCAGAGCCAGCCGGCCGACGGCCGTCGCGCGCAACGAGACCGATCAGGTCGACGACGAGCGGTGCCGGTCTGTGCGGTCGTTGCAGAAATGGCGCCTCAAGCGCGTGCTGCAATATGTCGACGAGAATCTGGCTGGCAAGATCACCTTGCAGAATCTGGCGGCGGTCGCCGGCCTCAGCCGCATGCACTTTGCTGCGCAGTTCCGGGTCGCCGTCGGCATGCGGCCTCACGACTATCTGCTGAAACGGCGGATCGAGCGCGCCCAGGAACTGCTGAGGCGCGCCGACGTCTCGCTGGTCGATGTTGCCTTGACCGTCGGTTTCCAGACTCAGGCGCATTTCACGACAGTATTCAAGCGTTTCGTCGGCGATACGCCTTATCAATGGAGGAGCGCCTATCTTGCGCAATTCCTGCCGCTGCCTCGCGCCGAAGCGGGGCCGTCATGAGCAGTGTCGGCATTGAGGCCCTGATGCTGCCGCTGGCCGGCATTCACCTGGCGATGACGCAGCATGAAGTCACGGGCGTGCTGGAGATCGCCCGTGCCCTCGGCAACTCCTATCGCCTGGCATCCTCAGATCCGGGATCCGGCGCTCTCTATGGCCGGTTCATTTTCGATTTCTGCCGAACCATCGTCACGGTGCTCGCGCGATAGCCTCCAGCCCTTTACAAGCGGGGCTGGTCAAGCGTTAACCAGCGATGGCAAACCGCAGAGCGAGAGTCATGAGAGCCTACAAAGTCGTCGACGCCTTCTCCTCCAAACCCTTCCTGGGAAACCCCGTTGCAGTCGTCCTTGACGCTGAGGGGCTGGCGACGGCCGAAATGCAGGCAATTGCCCGCTGGACGAACCTGTCGGAAACGACATTTCTCTTGCCGCCCACGAGTTCCGAGGCGGACTACCGCCTGCGCATTTTTACCCCCTGCAGCGAACTGCCGTTTGCCGGGCATCCGACGCTCGGCAGCGCCCATGCCGTGTTGGAGGCGGGCCGCGTGATGCCCCGGGGCGGCCGTCTCGTCCAGGAATGCGGTGTCGGGCTGGTGCGGATTGCCGTGGAGGGCGACGGCGCGGAGAGGCGTCTGACGCTTGCCTTGCCGCCAGCGAAGGTAACGGCTCTATCAGTCGCAGACGTCGACGAACTGGAGGCAGTCATCGGGCATCGGATCGTTCGCGAAGTGGCTCCAGCGATTGTGGATGTCGGGGCCGTCTGGGTCGTCGCGCAACTTGCCGACGCGGACAGGGTTCTGGCGCTGACGCCCGACTTCCGGCGCTCGGCTGCCTTCGAGAAGCGCCTGGGTGTGACCGGGCTCTCGCTTTTTGGTCGTCATGCTGGTGGCGAGGCGGCTATCGAGGTGCGGTCGTTTGCACCATCATGCGGCGTCGACGAGGACCCGGTATGCGGCAGTGGAAACGGCGCCATCGCCGTGTTCCATCGCGACCGCGGTCTCCTCAAGGCCGGGACGAGCTACACGGCGGCGCAGGGGCGCTGCGTCGGGCGCGATGGCCGCATCGCCTTGGCGATCGAAGCGAACAGCGAGATCAGCGTTGGCGGCGCTTGCGTTACGTGCGTGGATGGTGAGATTGCCGGTTAAGCCGTAGGTCGTTGCCGCGCTGCAATTCTTCAGGGGCAGCCTGGCGTCGAAGCCATCGGCGGCGGCCAGCGGTGACGAAAGAAAATTGGCTCAATGGCGTACGGACGCCAGTCGGCGTACGGAAGCTGGCCGCCATCCCTGTCGATGATGGGCATCACCGGACTTGCGTTGTGGACGGACTGCGCCGGTATTTCCACTTCCTCGCCGGTTGCCGATGTGAAGCGAACGGCCAATGAAAGTCCGTACATGATGGCGCCTGCGGCCATCCTTCGTCGCGCCACGAGTTTGACCGGACTAACGAAGTTCTTCCAGGTCATTGTTCGTCTCCGTCTATTGGATCGAGGGCACCCTGATCATTTAGCGGAGCGGACCTGCGGTTGCGCCAGAGCGATTGCTCGGCCTGTAGAGTGATTGCTGCTTAGCGCGTGCGACGTCGCCAATCGCTCGGCGTTTCTCCCGTCAATCGCCTGAACGCGGCGGCAAAGGCGGTTTGAGAGGCATAGCCAAGCTCAGCCGCCACCGTGGCGATCGGGATTTCGGTGTCGCGCAGCGTGTTCATGGCCTGCTCGAGCCGGTGCTGGCGTAGCCAGCTATGCGGCGAAAGACCGGTGCTTTCCTTGAAAGCACGACAGAAGTGGAAGCGAGACAGGCCGGCGTCCGAAGCGAGCGCCGCAAGAGAGACGTCGGAATCGCTATCCGAACGCAAGCGTTCGATCGCGCGTCGCAGGGCATGGGGAGCCAGCCCGCCTATGATCGGCTCGATGGCGGTTGGCTCGCCGATGTGCGCGGCCAGGATGCGCGTGGCGATGATATCGGTCAGTCGCTGTCTGAAGAGTGCATCCAGGACCGCGTTGCCCTCCAACACATCCGCCCCGCTCATCAGCAGTCCGGATGTGACAGGGTCGAGATGCCCGGTTCGCTCCAGAAGATCACCGGGAATGGGCGCGTCGGCTTCGCGGGCGACGCGTTCGAGCGTTGCGTGCGGAAGATACAGCTGGACGACATCGACAGGACCGGGAATATCCCATCTGGCGCTCGAACCAGCCGGGATGATCGTCACGACTCCGGAACGGGCCGTTCCAATCGCAACCGATTTTCCGGCGCGTCGCTCCAGGCGCTGAACGCCTGTGGGGTACGTCATGATGACGTGGTCGGTCATGGGCTCGACGACGTCGTGCAGAGCGCCGTGCTTCCAATGCGCGATGGCGCCATTGGAGGGGTCCGAAGCCATCTGCAGCGGCGCGGTCTTCAGGATGCGCGCCATCTCCACATCGGCACGCCGCCGCTCGACGTTCGGCGAGTCGCTGTGGCGCGCACCGGGTGCGGCAAGCAGAGCCCCCAAAGGATCGTGCAGGATCGGCTTGTCCATGGAGTTAGTCTCGCGTTCGGAAGGCACTTCGGGACCTGCGGAGCGATTGCTGCTAACGCACGCGTCGTCGCCAATCGCTCGGCGTTTCGCCGTTCAATCGCTTGAACGCCGAAGGCCGTTTGCGAGGCATAACCAAGCTCTGCCGCAACCAGGGCGATCGATGCGTCGGTATCGCGAAGCAGGTTCATGGCTTGCTCGAGCCGGTATTGGCGCAGCCAGGCGTGAGGCGAGAGCCCGGTGCTTTCCTTGAATGCGCGGCAGAAGTGGAAACGCGACAGACCGGCATCGGAGGCGAGGGCATCGAGGGAGACGTCGGTATCGCTGTCCGAGCGCAAGCGTTCGATGGCACGGGCCAGGACCTTGGGCGAAAGCCCACCGATGGTCGGCTGGAATGGGGCTTGCGAGCCGGTATGGGCAACCAGGAGACGCATCGCCAGGAGGTCGATCAACTGATGCCTGAACAGCGTGTCCAGGGCCGCATTGCTCTCCAGCGTGTTGACCGCGCTCAGGATCAATCGGGACGTAATGGGATCAGGATGCGCCGTTCGCTCCAGGAGTTCGCTCGATGTGCCGCTCGCGGCTTCGTCGGCGACGCACTTCAGCGTTGCGTGAGGGAGATAGAGCTGAACGACGTCGACAGGCTTCGGAATATCCCATCGAGAGCTCGATCCTTCGGGAATGATGATCACAACCCCGCGACGAAACGTTCCAATCGCAACCGACCGTCCTGAGCGCCGCTCCATGTGCTGCACCGCGCCGTTGTAGGCCATGATGACGTGGTGGCTCATGGGCTCGACGACGTCGTGCAACGGTTCGTGTTTCCAGTGGGCGATCCCGGCACCGGAGGAGTCCAATGCCACGCGAAATGGTTCGGTGTGGAGCACACGCGCCATCTCGGCATCAGCGGCACGCCGCCCGGTCGCCGACGACCGGCCTTGGCTTGGCTCGGATGCGGCCGGAGGATTTTCACGCGCAGAATTGTGCGAGATCGGTTTGCTCATTGGAGGTGCTCGCTTCAGGGGCCTTGCACTCGCGCCGCTGGGCGCGATTTGCGCGCCCGGCGTGAAGCCATCGCTTCTTTTGCGCCCGTAGGGGTGCCGCGGCGCGCCGCGAGTTCTCGGTGTGCGTTTCTAGCCACGTAGGGCTACGGGGTCTTTCCTGAAACCGCGGTGCTTGTCCTGATTCTGCTCAAAGCACCTGGACGCGACATCTTGTGATCGGCGATCCCCGGACGACTGCGGAGAATCAAGTTCACGATTTGCGCATTAGATATTGAAATCGCTTCCGAAATGGCCTTGCCACAATCGACCGCGGCGGCCCGTCGCAATCGCAAATCACGCCGCGACGCGACTGGACCGCCGTACTCCGAAGCGGATAATGCTACCGACCTCCAGGGCGACGGCAGTCAGATGGGTTGCCTGGTCAAAATTCTGTCAATCGGCGTTTGACTGGGACCCCCTATCGGCCTCCAAAAGGGACCCCTTTGATCGGCGTGCTCTGCTGGTAGCGCTCGGGTCGTCGGAGCTGGTCGGGGTTGCGGAGACGGCGCGAGCGCGGGTTGTTTGAACATCGTCGCGGCTTTTGAATCG
>NZ_JASAUS010000022.1:0-82089 GCF_029953005.1 Bradyrhizobium sp. Mp27
TGAAGCTCTTGCCCGGGAAACAAACTCAAACTAACAGTCCCTTGTCCTGCCTCGCGGGTGGAGGAATTTGACTGACCACACCCGGAGGAATTTGAAGTGACCCGCGGGGGCTGCGGCGCTCGCGTGGCTGTGGCCTAATGCCTGGGCCCGCTGGCAGCGCCGCAACCGCCGCTATCTGGGCCTGAGCTTTGCGACCTCCCACGCCATCCACGCAGGCGCGATCGTTGCCTTCGCCAAAATGGACCCGGCCGGCTTTGCGGAGGCGACTTCAACCGCCTCCTACATCTTTGGCGGCATCGGCTATGCGTTCATCATCGCCATGAGCGCGACCTCGTTCGACCGCACCGTCGCGCAGCTCGGGCCGCAGGCCTGGCGCGTGCTGCACCTCGTCGGCGGCTATTACCTCTGGTTCCAGTTCATGGTGTCGTTCGGCAAGCGCGTGCCGGCGATGCCGCTCTATGCCGCCTTCCTCATTCCGCTGCTCGCCGTGATGGCGCTGCGGCTGATCGCGATGGCCGCCCACCCCCGCCGACGCACGGCCGAAGCGAGCTGAACGTCGATCAGCCCTGCGGCAGGAACCCGAGGCGCTTGGCAATGATGCGATCGACGGTCCGTTTCGGCAGCAATGCGCCGATCAGATGGCGCAGCGGGTCCGGCGTGATCTGGTAGCGCACCTTGGGGCTCGCGGCGGTCAGCGCCTCGAACACGATTTCGGCGATCCGCTCGGCCGGCAGACCCTTCGCACCGAGGTCCATCATGAACGCCATGACCTTGTTCAGCGCCGGCAGATAGGGCGAGTTCTGGTAGACGGAGAGATCGATCTCTTCGGCCTTGCTCCAGATCGGCGTCTTCACTGCGCCCGGGGCGACAATGATGACGTCGATCCCGAACAGCATCAGCTCGCGCCGCAGGCTCTCGGACAGGCCTTCGATGGCGTGCTTGGAGGTGCAGTAAGGCGCCGACAGCGGATTGCCGTTCTTGCCGGCGACCGAGCTGATCATCACGATCCGCCCCTTCGGCCCCTTCAGCGATGGGTCCGCGCCGAGCAGCGGCCCGAAGGCTTGCGTCGCGATGACCGGGCCGATGACGTTGATGTCGATCTGGCGGCGGAAATCGTCGACCGACAATTCCAGGACCGGGCCCGCGACCGCAATGCCGGCATTGTTGACGAGGCCCGCCAGCGTCTCGCCAGCCAGCACCTCGCGAACCTGGCGCGCAGCGGCGAGCACGGCGGCCTCGTCGGTAACGTCGAACAGGAGCGGCGTGAAGTTCGCGCCGAACTCACCCTTGAGCCGGTCGGCGTCGGCCTGCTTGCGGACGCTGCCGAAGACGCGGTAGCCGCGCCCGATCAGAAATTTCGCAATGGCCCAGCCGATGCCGGTGGACGCGCCGGTGACGACGACAGATCGCATAGACCCCTCCCCCTCAAGTTCCCGCGATCATGGAGAGAAGGATGTGTCAGTGCAATCCCAACCAACGCTCAAAGGGACGTCGCGGGTGTCGATTCTTAAGATGAAGCGGCGCGCGAACTTCGCGACATGAGATTGGTTGCGCCGTGAGGATGCAGATGAAGATCCGAATCCTCGATCTTGAAGACGCTGGGCTTTTGGCGATCGCGAGCTTCTGGAGAAGTTATGAAAACGACGCGAGACCAAGAATGTGGTTTAGGCGTCAGTTCTTCGCGCTCAGAGGGCATGTCAGCTCGCGAAGAATTTGAATGAAGCAGCAATGCTTCGCGCGAGATGAAAGGAGCAAGACCGCCGTTCGCGATCTCGCTCCGATGTAGTCGAGAAGGTTTAAAATTTGGTTTGGCGAGCGAAGCTTGTGTTTCGCTCGTCATTCCGGGGCGCGACGAAGTCGCGAACCCGGAATGACGGCGCAGCCGTCAGTTCTTGCTCTTGTCGACCAGCGCGCCCTTCTTGATCCAGGGCATCATGTCACGGAGCTTCGCGCCGACTTCCTCGATCGGATGCGCGGCGAGCTTGGCGCGGGTCGCCTTGAACGAGGTCTGGTTGACCTTGTTTTCGAGCATCCAGTCGCGGGCGAACTTGCCGCCCTGGATGTCGGCGAGAACGCGCTTCATCTCGGCCTTGGTCTCCGCGGTGACGATGCGCGGACCGGTGACGTACTCGCCGTACTCCGCGGTGTTGGAGATCGAGTAGTTCATGTTGGCGATGCCACCTTCATAGATCAGGTCGACGATCAGCTTCACTTCGTGCAGGCACTCGAAATAGGCCATCTCCGGGGCGTAACCGGCTTCGACCAAGGTCTCGTAGCCGGCCTTGATCAGTTCGACCAGGCCGCCGCAGAGCACGACCTGCTCGCCGAACAGGTCGGTCTCGCACTCTTCCTTGAAGGTGGTCTCGATGATGCCCGCACGACCGCCGCCGACAGCGGAGGCGTAGGAGAGGCCGAGGTCATGGGCATTGCCCGAGACGTCCTTGGCGATCGCGATCAGGCAGGGCACGCCGCCGCCGCGCTGATACTCGGAGCGCACGGTGTGGCCGGGCCCCTTCGGCGCGATCATGAGCACGTCGAGGTCGGCGCGCGGGTCGAGCAGGTTGAAGTGGACGTTGAGGCCATGCGCGAACACGAGGGCGGCGCCCTTCTTCATGTTGCCGTGCAGGTGCTCGCGATAGATGTCGCCCTGGAGCTCGTCCGGGGTCAGCATCATGACGAGGTCGGCCCATTTGGCGGCTTCGGCGACTTCCATCACCTTGAAGCCGGCGGCTTCCGCCTTCTTGACCGAGCCCGAGTCCTTGCGCAGCGCAATGGCGACTTCCTTGACGCCGGAGTCCTTGAGGTTGAGCGCATGGGCGTGGCCCTGGCTGCCATAGCCGACGATGGCGACCTTCTTGCCCTTGATCAGGTTCAGGTCGGCGTCGCGATCGTAATAAACACGCATAGTCGTTTCCTCGTTCAGGGCCAGAATCGGCCAAAGGTCAGTGTCCGAAGGGTGAAATTTGCGGATTTCGGGGGCTGTCTAGAGCATTTTCAGCCCCTAGGGAAACCCGTTTCTGCATGGAAATCCGCGACATCATGCATCCATGAAAACGGGGTAGAGGGAGGCGAGCAGCAGGAGCGCCATCACGATATTGAAAGCGCGAACCAGCCGCTCCGAGGTCAGTACCGGTCGTAGTGCAGTGCCGAACAGGGCCCAGACCACCGTCGAGACCGTGCCGACGAGCAGGCTGATCAGGGTCTGGATCGCGATGTTCAGGGGGAATTGGGCGATGGCCGCATAGGCGGTGATGGTGCCGATCACGATCACCCAGCCCTTGGCGTTGATCCACTGGAACATCGCCGCGCCCCAGAAGGTCATCGGGCCACGGCCGTCCTCCTCGCCCGGCTTGGCCGGCCCCGAGAAGGCGATCACCGCGGCGAGGTAGATCAGGTAGGCGGCGCCGGCATATTTCAGGATGCTCTGGAGGATGGGATAGGCCAGAAACACCGTGCCGAGCCCGAGGCCGACGGCGCCGACCATGAAGGCGAAGCCGATCGTGATGCCGGCGATATGCGGGATGGTGCGGCGGAAGCCGTAAGTCAGTCCCGACGACAGCAGCATGATGTTGTTCGGCCCCGGCGTGAAGAACATCACGAGGGCGAAGATGATGAAGGCATAGAGCAGCGACTGGGACATGCTCACCTCACGCGGTCTTCGGCAGCGGCTGCGGGCGCCTCGCCAGCACCATCACCGCGATGCCGCCGATGACTGTCAGCATCCCGGCCAGCCGCAACGGGCCGAACTTCTCGCCAAACACGATGCTGGAAGCGGCCGAGCCGACGAACGGCACCAGCAGCGCGAACGGCACCACTTGAGCGGCTGGATAATCACGCAGCAGCCGGCCCCACAGCCAATAGGCGATGCTGGTCGAGATGGCGCCGATCGCCAGCAGGCACACGAGGCCAGTCGGCGACATATGGATCAGCGACTGGAAGGTCGGCGCCGGCCCGTTGACGACCAGCGCCAGCGCGAACATCGGCGCGCCACGGGCGCCGCGCAGCAGGAGATTGCCGACGGCAAAGCAAATCGGGGCGATCATCAGCACCGCGAAGGCACCAACGCTGAAATCGTAACCGACGGTGCCGCAGATCAAGAGCAGGCCGACTGCGGCGACGACGATGCCAAGCGTCTGCACCGGCGTCGGCCGCTCGCCGAATGCGATCGCGGCAAAGCCGATGGTGAACAACGCCTGGCTCTGCACGACGACGCTGGTCAACCCCACCGGCACACCGTGGGCGATGCCATAGGCCTGGCTCAGGAACTGGCCGAGGAACAGCGTGAAGCTGATCGCGATCAGCAGCGACCAGGCGATCTTCGGCTTGGGAATGAACAGGCAAGGCACCGCGGCAATGGTGAAGCGCATCGCCGTCATCAGCTCCGGCGAAAACTCGTCGAGCGCGATCCGGCTCGCCACGAAGGCAAGCCCCCAGATGACCGCCACCAGAATGGCGATGAAGATATCGGCCGGCTTCATTGTTGTTCTCGGTTCTGCTTTGTCGCGCAGCCCTGTTTGTTGTTCTGTTCTAGCCTTGCTCGCCGGCTTTCGGTTTCCGCAGCAGATAAGTGCCGTGCATGGGCGCGTGGTAGTCGACCGAGACCAGCGTGAAGCCGACATCGGTCAGCATCCGTTCCATCACCCAGCCGAAGGTGGAATATTCGTCGCGCATGTGCGTGACGACGCTTTCGCGCGAAAAATCGTGGTTCTTGATATGGAAGTCGGCCCATTGCTCGACGTCGCGCTCGATGGCGTCGGGCATCGAGGCGTAGACGATGTCGCGCAGATAGAAGCTCGCGCCCGGCTTCAGTGCACGGTGGATCCGCGACATCGCCACCGCCTTCCAGAAATCCGGCAGATGGTGCAGCGTGAACTCGCTGACGATCAGATCGTAGGATTCCGGCTGGTAGGCGAAGCTGAGCAAGCCGGCCGACTGCGTGCGCACCGGCGCCTTGCGGTCGCGGGCGTAGATCTCGGCGAGCGCCAGCATCGCCGGCGAGATGTCGATGGCGTCCACCTCGGCACCCATCAGCGCCGCTTCGGTCGCGAGCACGCCGTTGCCACAGCCGATATCCGCGATGCGCCAGCCGCGCTGCACCCCGAGCATTTTCAGCGCGGCGCGCGCCCGCAGATCGGCATCGTCATGGGCGTCGTAGATCGAGGCCACTGCGGGCTCGATCCCCATCCGGTTGCGCTCGTTGTAGTACCAGTCGCGCGCCAGCATGGCTCACATCCCCTCAGGCCCGCGGCCAATCGCGGCAACGCCGGTGCGCGACACCTCGACAAGGCCGAGCGGGCGCATCAGGTCGATAAACTGGTTGATCTTGTCCGTATTGCCTGTGATCTCGAACACAAAGCTCTCGGTGGTGGCGTCGATCACGCGGGCGCGGAACGCATCCGCCAGCCGCAGCGCCTCGACACGATGCTCGCCCTGCCCGCGCACCTTCACCATCGCAAGCTCGCGCTCGATCGAGCGCTTGGTCAGGGTCATGTCGACGACGCGATAGACCGGGATCATGCGGTCGAGCTGGTGCTTGATCTGCTCGATCACCATCGGCGTGCCCGTGGTGACGATGGTGATGCGCGACAAGTGCTTCTGGCTCTCGGTCTCCGAGACGGTGAGACTTTCGATGTTGTAGCCGCGCCCGGAGAACAGCCCGATGACGCGCGCGAGCACGCCCGGCTCGTTCTGCACGAGCACCGAGAGCGTATGCGTCTCGTTCGGATCGTGGCGGTCTTCGATGAAATAGGCGGATGCCGGCTGGTTCATGGTCGTCCCCTCTTGTCTCTCCGTCACGCCATCGCTGGCGCCTCTCCCCCGACCCAACTGCGGAACAGATCGAAATCGATATTGCCGCCGGACAGCACGAGACCGACGCGCTTTCCTGACAGCTTGGTCTTCTCCTGAAGCGCCGCGGCGAGCGAGGCTGCGCCGGCACCTTCGGCGAGATTGTGCGTGTCGGTCCAGTAGGCGCGGATCGCGGCGGCGACCTCGTCGTCGGAAACCTGCACGATGCGCGCGGCCCCCTTCCGGATCAGCGCGAACGCGTCTGCGTCGGGAATGCGCGTTGCCATGCCGTCGGCCAGCGTGTTGCTGGTCTTCGTCGTCACGACTTTGCCGGCCGCGAACGACAGCGCGTAGGACGGCGCTTCGGTCGACTGCACGCCGACGATCTCGGTCTTCAGGCCGAGCAGGTCGCGCGCCATGATGCAGCCGGAGATTCCAGAGCCCTGCCCGATCGGCACATAGAGAACATCGAGATCCGGCGCCGTCCGGAACAGTTCGAGCGCATAGGTGGCGACGCCGAGCACGAGATCCGGATGGAACGACGGCACCATATGCAGGCCGGTAAACTGCGCGCGCCGCTGCGCCTCTTCGGCGGCCGCCTGAAAGTCCTCGCCATGCTCGACCAGCTCGGCGCCAAACGCCTTCATCGCCCGGTTCTTCTCGACCGAGTTGCCGCGCGGCACGTAGATCACTGCCGGCACGCCGTGGCGGCTCGCGGCAAAGGCCAGGCTCTGGCCATGGTTGCCCCGCGTCGCCGAGATGATGCCGGGTGTATTCGGCCGCTCGCGCTTCAGCCTTTCGAGATAGACGAGACCGCCGCGCACCTTGAAGGCGCCGATCGGCGTATGGTTCTCGTGCTTGACGATGACCTGCGTCCCGAGGCGCTCGGCGAGCAGCGGCCAGCCGCGTGCCGGCGTCGCCGGCACCGCCTGCCCCACGATCGCATGTGCGCGCTCGAGCTCCGTCAGGTCGAACATGACGTCACACCAGCGCCTTGCCGCCGGCGAACGCCTTTGCTGTGGCCTCGTCGTTCGCCTGCTCAGGCAACAGCATCTCGTTGTGCGCCTTGCCGGAGGGGATCATCGGGAAGCAGTTTTCGAGCGCCGCGACGCGGCAGTCGAACAGCACCGGACGCTTGACCGAGATCATCTCCTGGATGGCACCGTCGAGATCGGAGGGCTTGTGCACCTGGATGCCGACGCCGCCATAGGCTTCCGCGAGCTTGACGAAATCCGGCAACGCCTCCGAATAGGAATGCGACAGCCGGTTGCCGTGCAGCAGCTGCTGCCATTGCCGCACCATGCCCATGTACTGGTTGTTCAGGATGAATATCTTGATCGGTAGTTCGTACTGAACCGCCGTCGACATCTCCTGCATCGTCATCTGCACCGAGGCATCGCCCGCGATATCGATGACGAGGCTGTCGGGATGGGCAACCTGCACGCCGATCGCGGCCGGCAGGCCGTAGCCCATGGTGCCGAGACCGCCCGACGTCATCCAGCGATGCGGCTCCTCGAAACCGAAGAACTGCGCCGCCCACATCTGGTGCTGGCCGACTTCCGTCGTGATGTAAGTGTCCCTGCCGCGCGTCGCCTCGAACAGGCTCTGGATCGCGTGTTGCGGCAGGATCACGTCGTTGCTCTTCTTGTAATAGAGCGAATTGCGGGCGCGCCACTGCGCGATCTGCTGCCACCAGGCCTTGATGTCGGGCTTCTTCGCTTCCGCCTTGAACACCTGGAGGATGTCGCCGAGGATGTTGCCGCAGTCGCCGATGATCGGCACGTCGACACGGATGTTCTTGTTGATCGAGGACGGATCGATGTCGATGTGGATCTTCTTCGAGCCCGGCGAGAACGCATCGACGCGGCCGGTGATGCGGTCGTCGAAGCGCGCGCCGACGCACAGCATGACGTCGCAATCGTGCATGGTCATGTTGGCTTCATAGGTGCCGTGCATGCCGAGCATGCCGAGCCAGTTCTTGCCCGACGCCGGATAGGCACCCAGACCCATCAGCGTGGAGGTGATCGGGAAGCCGGTGACCTCAACCAGCTCACGCAGGAGCTTGGTCGCCTCGGGGCCGGAATTGATGACGCCGCCACCGCTGTAGATCACCGGACGCTTGGCATTGGCGAGCAGCGACACGGCCTTGCGGATCTGCGTCGCGTCGCCCTTCACGCGCGGCGCGTAGGAGCGGTGCACGTCCGACTTGCGCGGCGGATGATAGGTGCCGGTCGCGAACTGCACGTCCTTGGGCACGTCGACGAGCACCGGGCCGGGACGGCCGGAGGTCGCGACATAGAAGGCCTCGTGCAGCACCTTGGCGAGATCGTTGACGTCGCGCACCAGCCAATTGTGCTTGGTGCAGGGCCGCGTGATGCCGACCGTGTCGCACTCCTGGAAAGCGTCGTTGCCGATCAGATGCGTCGGCACCTGGCCGGAGATGCAGACCAGCGGGATCGAGTCCATCAGCGCGTCGGTCAGCGGCGTCACCATGTTGGTGGCGCCGGGACCGGAGGTCACCAGTGCAACGCCCGGCTTGCCGGTCGAGCGCGCATAGCCCTCGGCGGCGTGGCCCGCGCCCTGCTCGTGGCGGACCAGGATGTGCTGGACCTCGCTCTGCTGGAAGATCTCGTCATAGATCGGAAGCACGGCGCCACCGGGATAGCCGAAAATGTCGGTCACGCCATGATCGATGAGCGCGCGGACGATCATCGCGGCGCCGGTCATCTGGTTCGGATCGTGGCTCTTGTCGCTCATTGTCTTGCTCCGGATGCGCTGTTGTCAGCGGCTTCGTTCGTGTCGGGTTCGGGAAATAAAAAAGGCCCCGAAGAGGGCCCATGCACACCGCCTGTCTTGGATGGCAGCTAGCCACCCCCGGCGGTGTGCCTGGGTACGACGGCGATAAGGAGTTTGGTAATAATGTTACGCATGGCAGGCGCTCGGCTTCCCAAAGGTTGCGCGAAACATAACGGCCAAAGCCCGGATGTCAAGGCGATGCGGCCGTTCCCGCGCGATTTTGGCAGTGTAGCGGTGTTCCCGGGGTTCGGCGAGAGGTAAATGCGGGAACCCGGGCACAAAAGCGCGTCAGTCCCCGCTCGTCATTCCGGGGGCGATGTTTCGCATCGCCCCGGAATGACGATGGAGCGAGGCCCTCACCCCTCTTCCCGCTCCGCATTCACGATGGCGGCGAGCCACCCCCTCGCCTCCTCGGGTTTGACCCATTCGAATTCGGGCAATTGGTGCCGGAACCAGGTGAATTGCCGCTTGGCGTAGTGGCGGGTGTCGGCGCGACCGATCATGGCGGCATCGTCCAGGCCGATCTCACCGCGCAGATGCCGGATCAGGGCCGGCACGCCATGGGCTTTCATCGCCGGCAGCAGCGGATCGAGATGTCTTGCGGCGAGCCGCTCAACCTCCCTCAACGCGCCGGCACCGAGCATGGCATCGAAACGGGCATCGATGCGGGCATAGAGCTCGTCGCGCTCGGGGGCGAGAAACACCGCGTGAAAACTGTCCTTGGGCAGCAGCGGCGGCTGGCCTTCATGGTGCCAGTCGAGCAGCGAACGGCCCGTCGCTTCGACCACTTCGAGCGCGCGCGCGATCCGGGTGCGGTCGCGCAGGTTCAATCGTTCCGCGGCGCGCGGATCACGGCGTGCAAGTTCCTCATGCAGCGCCTCGACGCCGTTCTGCTCCAGCCGCGCGCGCACGCCCTCACGTATTTCGGCGGGAATCGGCGGCACCACGGAGAGC
Organism: Bradyrhizobium sp. Mp27; assembly: GCF_029953005.1. Lineage (NCBI taxonomy): Bacteria > Pseudomonadati > Pseudomonadota > Alphaproteobacteria > Hyphomicrobiales > Nitrobacteraceae > Bradyrhizobium > Bradyrhizobium sp. Mp27. The sequence goes on from NZ_JASAUS010000022.1 coordinate 9,538, forward strand.
CCCGCCGTCAGCGCCTTGAAATAAAGGCCCGTACCGCCGATGAAGATCGGCAGGCGGCCTTCGGCTTTCGCCTCTTCCAGCGCATTCGTCGCGTCGACCACCCAGGCGCCGGCCGAGAAATTCACGGCCGCATCGACGTGGCCGTAGAGACGGTGCGGCGCACGTCCTTCCTCGCCATGTGTGGGGCGCGCGGTGATGATGCGGAGGTCGCGATAGACCTGCATGGAATCGGCATTGATGACGATTCCGCCCGTACTCAGGGCAAGCTCGACCGCCAGCGCCGACTTGCCGCTGGCGGTCGGGCCTGCGATAAGCACGGCCTTGCCAACATGCCTTCTGCTGACTTGCCCCTCGCTCACGAAAACCTCAAATGTCCCTCGTCGCCACGCTGATCTGCAATCCCGACAATCCCGCGCTCGACAGCACCATCGTCGACGGCGCCCGCGCCGTGCTGCCCCAGGCGCAACCTGCGCACTGGCTGTTCGACGGGGTTGCGGTCGACATTCCCTTCGGCGCGCAGGATAACCTCCAAGGCGACCGTCACGCCATCGAACAGCGGTTGCGCGAGCTTCGCGGCGACCTTCCCATCGACATCGTGGTGCAGCCAGTCGGCTTCCGGCGCAAGAAGCTTTTTCTCGCCGACATGGATTCCACCATGATCGGCCAGGAATGCATCGACGAGCTCGCCGATCTCGTCGGGATGAAGGCCCACGTGGCCGCCATCACGGAACGCGCGATGCGCGGCGAGATCGAGTTCGAGCCGGCGCTGCGCGAGCGCGTCGCGCTGCTGAAGGACCTTCCCGCCGGCGTGGTCGACGAGGTGCTGGCCAAGCGCATCACGTTGACGCCGGGCGGCCGCGAACTGGTCGCGACCATGCGCGCCCACGGCGCCTATACCTGTCTCGTCTCGGGCGGCTTCACGCTGTTCACGCGCGCGGTCGCCGCCAAGCTCGGCTTCCAGGAGAACCGCGCCAACGAGCTCGTCGTCCGCGACGGCAAGTTCACCGGCGAGGTCAAGGAGCCGATTTTGGGCCGCGCGGCAAAGCTTGCAACGCTGGTGGACCTGATGGAGTCGTTCGATCTCGACGACATCGACTCGGTCGTGGTCGGCGATGGCGCCAACGATCTCGCGATGATCCAGGCGGCGGGGCTGGGCGTGGCGTATCACGCCAAGCCAGCGGTCGCGGCTGCGGCCGCCGCGCGGATCGACCATGGCGATCTCACCGCGCTGCTTTATGCGCAGGGGTATCGGCGGGACGAGTTCGTGGAGGCGTAAATCTCAACATCGTCATGCCCGGGCTCGTCCCGGGCATCCACGTCTTGGTCGGTCCACGTTGCAAAGGCGTGGATGGCCGGGTCAAGCCCGGCCATGACGAGCAGCAAGAGCGAGTGCCCTTTACTGCACGCTCAGCGCCACAAACCGCAGCTCGCCGTCGGCGTTGGAGACGAGCAGCAGCACGGACTTCTTGCCGTCCTTCTTGAGCTGGTCGACCCGCTTCTGGACGTCGGCGCCGCTCGACACCGCTTCCTGCGCAACCTCGACGATGACGTCGCCGGCGGAGAGGCGCTTCTCGGCAGCGTCCGAATTGGCCTCGACATTGGTGACGACCACGCCCTTGACGCTGTCCTTGATCTTGTAGCGCGTGCGCAAATCCTTGCTGAGCGCCGCAAGATCGAGACCGAGCGCCTTCTGCGTCACCAGCTTCTCGGGCGCCGGCTCGTCGGTCTTCACCGCGGCCTGCACCTTGTCGGGATCCTGGAGACGGCCGAGCGTGACCTTCTTGGTCTCCTCCTGGCCCTTGCGGATGATGACGACATCGACTTCCTTGCCGACCGCCGTGTCGGCGACGACGCGGGAGAGATCCTTGGGGTCCTTGACGTCCTTGCCGTCGAACTTGACGACGACATCGCCGGGCTCGATGCCGGCGGGCTTGGCCGGGCCCTTGTCGTCGACGCCGGCGACCAGCGCGCCGCGCGCGGGCTTGATGTTGAGGCTCTCGGCGATCTCGTCGGTAACGCTCTGGATGCGCACGCCGAGCCAGCCGCGGCGCAGTTCGCCGAACTGGCGGAGCTGGTCGACCACCGCGACAACCGTCTTCGACGGCACGGCAAAGCCGATGCCGATCGAGCCGCCGGAGGGCGAGATGATCAGCGTGTTGACGCCGATGACGTCGCCATCGAGGTTGAACAGCGGACCGCCGGAATTGCCGCGGTTGATGGAGGCGTCGGTCTGGATATAGCTGTCATACGGCCCCGAGGAGATGTCGCGGTTCTTGGCCGAGACGATACCAGCCGTCACCGTGCCGCCGAGGCTGAACGGATTGCCGATCGCGATCACCCAGTCGCCGAGGCGCAGCTTGTCGGAGTCGCCGAACTTCACGGCAACCAGCGGCTTCGGCGGCTTGAACTTCAGCACGGCGAGGTCGGTCTTCTTGTCGACGCCAACCAGGTCGGCCTTGATCTTGGTGCCGTCGTTGAGGATGACGTTGATCTCGTCGGCGTCCGCGATGACGTGGTTGTTGGTGACGACGACGCCGGCGGTGTCGATGATGAAGCCGGAGCCGAGCGAGTTGGTCTTGCGGGGCGGGTTGTCACCGCGCTCGCCGCCCTTGCTGCCGCCGCCGGGGCCGCGGCGGTTCTTGAAGAAGTCGTCGAAGAACTCCTCGAAGGGCGAGCCGGGCGGCAGTTGCGGCATGGTGTTGCTGCCGCCGCCCTTGGCTTCGACGGTCTGCGAGGTCGAGATGTTGACGACCGCGTCGATCACCTTCTCGGCGACGTCGGCGATCCCGTCCGGGCCGCGCGCGAGGGCCGGCGTGCCGAACGCGCTGAATGCACTGACGGCGAGCGCGGCCAGCCCTAAGCGCAAGCGGGTCGGGGCAATGGTGGCAGCGGTCATTGGTATCTCCAGAGAAAAGGATCAGGCGCCAAGGATTCGCCTCCAAGACTGCGCTCGAACGGGGGGACGGCGCAAGCGCGGAGCTTAACGGGCCTCAAGACCCGGATATTACGGCGAAAACCAGTCTCTCGCCTTCACTTTGGCGTTGGCGTGGCGCCTAAATCGGACGGCGCATAACCCAGATCAAGACCAGGCCGGCCACGGCCGAACCGATTCCAACCGCCCGCAGGATATTGTCCGGCGTAGCGATGGCGCTTTTCATGGCCTTGCGCATCCAGTTGGGACTTGCCGCGAACATCAAGCCTTCCAGCACGAACAGGATGCCTAAGCCGATGAGGAAGTCGGCGAACGCAATGGACCTCATCGGAATGGAACCTCCCGTTGTGCTGTTCTTGTCTGGACGAGGGGCGGCAGAACTGCCGCCCCCTGTCTAGCTCACGGCTTCGCCGGCGTCTCGGTCGCCGTCTTGCCGGACGGGTTACCAAAGAACCGGAAGAAATCCGAGTCCGGCCGCAGCAGGAAGCGGGTGTCGTTCGCGCGCAGCCCGTTCTCGTAGGCTGTCATCGACCGGTAGAAGGCGAAGAAGTCGGCGTCCCTGCCGTAGGCTTCCGCGAACAGGCGGTTGCGCTCGGCGTCGCCGACGCCGCGGATCTGCTCGGCCTGCGATTTGGCTTCCGCCTCGATCACGGTCGCCTCGCGGTCGGCCTTGGAGCGGATCTCCTGTGCCTTCTGGCCGCCCTGCGCACGGAACTCGGCGGCTTCGCGCTCGCGCTCGGTCTTCATGCGCTGGTAGACCGCCTGGCTGTTCTGCTCCGGCAGGTCGGCACGGCGGATCCGGACGTCGACGACCTGGATACCGTAGCCGTCGGCCTCGCGATCGAGCTGGTCGCGGATGCGCTGCATCAGCTTCTCGCGGTCGTCGCGCACCACGTTGATGAAGGTGACCTCGCCGAGCACGCGGCGCAGCGCCGCGTTCAGGAGCGTGGTGAGCTGGATGTTGGCGGCCTGGATCGAGCCGACGCTCTGGTAGAAGCGCAGCGCGTCCTTGATGCGGTAACGCGCGAAGGCGTCGACCACGAGCCGCTTCTGGTCGGACGCGATCGCTTCCTGCGACGGGTTCTCCAGATCGAGGATCCGCTTGTCGATGTTGATCACCGAATTCCACGGCGCCTTGAAGTGCAGGCCGGGCGCGGTGACGACGTCGACGGGACGGCCGAACTGCAGCACGATGGTCTGCTCGGTCTGTTGCACCGTGAACAGCGACATGTAGCCGACGATCACGACGAGCAGGAGGGCGAGCAGCGTGACGATACCTGTGACCGGAGACCTCATCGGTTGCCTCCGCTCGACTGCTGACCGGTGGTAGGCGGCCGCTTGGTCGTCAACTCATTGAGCGGCAGATAGGGCACGACGCCCTGGCCCGAGGGGCCGCCGTCATAGACGAGCTTGTCGGCGCCGCCGAGCACGCGCTCCATCGTCTCCAGATAGATCCGTTCACGCGTCACGTCGGGCGCCTTCTTGTATTCTTCGTAAACCTTCAGGAAGCGGGAGCTCTGGCCCTTGGCCTCGGCGACCGTCTGCTCCCTGTAGCCTTCGGCGGCCTGCGTGATCTGCGCCGCACGTCCGCGGGCCTGCGGCACGACCTGGTTGGCGTAGGTCTGCGCCTCGTTCTGCAGCTGCTCGAGATTGGCGCGCGCCGCCTGGACGTCGCGGAACGCGTCGATCACCTGCGCCGGCGGGTCGACCTTCTGCATCTGCACCTGGCTGATGAGAATACCAGCGCCGTAGCTGTCCAGGGTCCTCTGGATCAACTCCTGCACGCCCTGTTCGGTGACGTTGCGCGCACCGGTCAGGATCGGCTGAATCTGCGAACGGCCGATCACCTCGCGCATCGCGCTCTCGGAGACCGCCTTCACGGTGCCTTCGGGATTCTGGATGTTGAAGAGGAAGTCGCCGACGCCGTCCGGCTTGATGCGCCAGAGCACGGTGAAGTCGACGTCGACGATGTTCTCGTCGCCGGTCAGCATCAGGCTCTCTTCCGGCACGTCACGAATGGAGCGGCCGCGCCGCGCCGGATCGTCGATCAGCGTCATGCCGATGGAGATCGTGTTGACGCGCAACGCCTTCGGCAGCAGCACGGTTTCGATCGGATAGGGCAGATGATAGTTCAGACCCGGCTGCACGGTGCGGACATGCTTGCCGAAGCGCAGCACGACGCCGAGCTCTTCGGATTGCACCCGGAAGAAGCCCGACAGCAGCCAGAACGCGATGATGAGCAGGACGATCAGCGTGATGCCGATGCCGGAGAAATAGCCGCCCGGCATGATCTGCTGGAGGCGGTCCTGGCCGCGCCGCAGAAGGTCTTCCAGATCCGGCGGCCTTGGCCCGACCGGTTGCGGGCCGTTGCCCCATGGTCCCTTCGGACCCGAGCCCCATGGGCCACCGCCCTGATTCTTCCACGGCATTCGACGCTCTCCTCGGCAGGGTGAAAATCGCCCCCGCCCGCTTTGTCCGGTCCGGCTTTATAGGGGACAGGCAAGTCCCTTACAACGCGGCCCGGGCTGTCCTTCGAGCTATGCTCGGGCACGAAAAAGTCAATGTAAACATTGACGAATGCGGTTAATTGCCCGCCCGCCGACGATATGTCACATAGGAGTAGTCGGCGCTGTCGTCGGGTCCGGCAGGATGACGGATGCGCCCAACCTCATCCCACTCTGCCTTGTCGATGTCGAAATGCGTGTCGCCTTCGGGGCGCGCATGCACTTCGGTGATTTCGAGGCGATCGGCGCGATCGAGCCATTGCCGATAGATCTCGGCGCCACCGATCACCGCGATCTCGGCGACCGAACGCCGCAGGGCATCGCCAAGCGCAACCGCGCCCGCATCGGCAGCCGATGTCGTGACGATGGCGCCATTGGCGCGATAATCCGCATCGCGCGTGATGACGATGTTGGTACGGCCAGGAAGCGGCCGGCGCAGGGTTTCGAAGGTCTTGCGGCCCATGATCACGGGCTTGCCGATCGTGAGCGCCTTGAAGCGCGCCATGTCGGATTTCAATCGCCACGGGAATCCGTTGCCGGCGCCAATGACGCCGTTCTCCGCAATTGCGACGACGAAGACGATCTCCATCAGGACGCGCCCCCTGCAAGCCGTGTCAGCGCAGGGCCCGTGACGCGGCACAGCGTCCAGTCGTCCATCATGACGGCGCCGAGCGATTTGTAGAACGCGATCGACGGCGCATTCCAGTCGAGCACCGCCCATTGCAAGCGCGACCAGCCGTTGTCGACGCATTCCTTGGCGAGATGGACCAGCAGCGCCTTGCCGAGGCCCCTGCCCCGATGCGACGGCCGCACATACAAATCTTCGAGATAGATGCCGTGGCGGCCGCTGAAGGTGGAGAAATTGAGAAACCACACCGCGAAGCCGACCGGCTCGCCGTTCCACTCGGCGACCGCACAAAAGAGCCGCGGATCGTTGCCGAACAGCGCTTCCGCAATCATCGCCTCGGTCGCCACGACCTCGTGCGAGAGTTTTTCGTATTCGGCGAGTTCGCGGATGAAGGCAAGAACGAGCCCGGCTTCACCGGGACGCGCGCGGCGGATGTTCAACGACATCGGCGCTAGACCGCGACCGCCGCCTTGATGTGCGGATGCGGGTCGTAGCCGACGAGCTCGAAATCCTCGTAGCGGAAGGAGAAGATGTCCTTCACCTCGGGATTGATCCGCATCACCGGCAGCGTCCGCGGCGCGCGCGTGAGTTGGAGCCGCGCCTGCTCCAGGTGATTGGAATAGAGATGGGTATCGCCGAGCGAGTGCACGAAGTCGCCGGGCTTCAATCCCGTGACCTGCGCGACCATCATCGTCAGCAGCGCATAGGACGCGATGTTGAAGGGCACGCCGAGGAACACATCGGCCGAGCGCTGATAGAGCTGGCAGGACAATTTGCCGTTGGCGACATAGAACTGGAACAGCAGGTGGCAGGGCGGCAGCGCCATCTTCTCGACGTCGGCGGGATTCCAGGCTGTGACGATCAGCCGGCGCGAGTCCGGGGTGCGCTTGATCATGTCGATGACATTGGCGATCTGGTCGATGCTGCGCCCGTCGGCCGTGGGCCAAGAGCGCCATTGATGGCCGTAGACCGGCCCGAGATTGCCATCGGCGTCCGCCCACTCGTCCCAGATGGTGACGCCGTTGTCGCGCAGATATTTGATGTTGGTGTCGCCCTTCAGGAACCACAGCAGCTCATGCACGATCGCCTTCAGCGGCAGCCGCTTGGTGGTCAGCATCGGGAAGCCGGCGGACAGGTTGAAGCGCATCTGATGGCCGAACACCGACAGCGTACCGGTGCCGGTCCGGTCGGTCTTCTCGGCGCCGTCTGAAAGAATCCGCTCGAGCAGGTCCTGATACTGGTGCATGTGCCATTGAGCCTTTGGGGAGGCGGCGAACTTAACGGCGCGCCCCGCGCTACGACAGCAGCGATTCGCTGCTTAAGCGCATTATACCCCGAAAAGTGACTGTTCCCGGCGCAAACAAAAAGGGGCGGAACTTGCGTCCCGCCCCTCGCCTATCGGCTTGAAAGTGCTGGTTAAGTTGCCGGCTTGAGCACCGGGGTCCACTTCGCGATCTCGTTCTTGACGAGGGTCGCCAGCGCCTCCGGCGTCCGGTCCTTGGGGCCCGGAATGACGCTGCCGAGCTCGAGCAGGCGCTTCTTCACGGTCTCGTCGTCGAGCGCCTTGATGGCGGCGGCGTTCAGGCTCGCGATGATCGCGGGCGAAGTTCCCTTCGGCGCGAACATCGCGTTCCAGGCCTGGGCCTGGAAGGCAGGCAGGCCGGCCTCCGCCGTGGTCGGCACGTTCGGCAGCGACGGATTGCGCTCGGCCGTCGCAATCGCATAGGCCTTGATGGTGCCGGCATTGATCTGCGGCACCGCATTGACGATCTGGTCGCACATGTAATCGACCTGTCCGGCCACCAGCGCATTCATCGCGGGCCCCGTGCCGTTGAAGGGCACGCCGACCGGCTTGACGTCGAGGATCGAGTGCAGGAGCTCGCAGGAGACGTGCGAGACCGAACCGACGCCGGCATGCGCGGCGTTGACCTTCTCGGCGTTCGCTTTCACGTAGGCGACGAACTCCTTGAGGTCTTTCGGCGGAAAGTCCTTGCGCGCCAGGATCAGGATCGGCGTGCCCGCGAGCAGCGCGACCGGCTCAAAATCCTTTTCCGGGTGGTAGGCGAGTTTCGGATAGAGCGGCACGGAGGCGGCATGCGTGCCCATATGCCCGGTAATGAGCGTATAGCCGTCATTGGCCGCGCGCGCAGCGCGCGTGGTCGCGGTGGTGCCGCCAGCGCCGACCACGTTCTCGATGATGATGCTCTGTCCGAGCGTCTGCGCCATGTGCCCGGTGACGATGCGCGAAATCACGTCGGTCGGTCCGCCGGCCGCGAACGGCACGATCATGGTGATGCTGCGCGTCGGATAGGTCTGCGCGTCCGCCGGTGCGACAAAGGCGCACAACGATGCGAACGCCGCAGCACATGCGCCCGCAAGCGCGCGAATGGAAGTCATCTCGATCCCCTCGGACGTAAAACAAAAATGCGGCCACAGGGCCGGCATTTTCATTTCACGAAGCGGTCACACAAGTCGATTCGACTTCCGAATGCGGCGTGCGGACGCAGGGCGCCGCGACGACGCAGGCGCGGTCAGTTCTCGGATTCGGTGAACACCTCGTCGCGCTTGGCGCGCAGCACCGGCAGGACCGTGAGGATCAGCAGAAACGCCGCGATCGCCAGCAGCACCGCCGACAACGGACGCGTCAGGAACACGCTCCAGTCGCCGCGCGAAATCAGCAGCGCACGACGCAGGTTCTCTTCCATCAGCGGTCCGAGCACCATGCCGAGCAGCAGCGGCGCCGGCTCGAAATCGTGCTTGATCAGCCAGTAGCCGACCAGACCGAAGACGCCCGCGAGGATGACGTCGACCGGTGCGTTGTTCACCGAGTAGATGCCGATCGCGCAGAAGATCACGATCGAGGGGAACATCAGCCGGTAAGGCACGCGCAGCAGCCGCACCCAGATTCCGACGAGCGGCAGGTTGATGATGATCAGCATCAGATTGCCGATCCACATCGAGGCGATCATGCCCCAGACCAGATCCGGCTGCTTCTGCATGACCTGCGGGCCCGGCACGATGCCGTGGATGGTCATCGCGCCGACCATCAGCGCCATCACCGCGTTCGGCGGGATGCCGAGCGTCAGCAGCGGAATGAACGAGGTCTGCGCCGCGGCGTTGTTGGCGCTTTCCGGCCCCGCCACGCCCTCGATCGCGCCGCGGCCGAACCGCGACGGGTTCTTGGCGAGCTTCTTCTCGAGCGTATAGGCGGCAAACGACGCGATGACCGCGCCGCCGCCCGGCAGAATGCCGAGGATCGAGCCGAGCACCGTGCCGCGCAGGATTGCAGGCGCCGAGTCGGTCAGGTCTTTCCTGGTCGGCATCAGGCCGGTGATCTTCTGCTGCACGAGATCGCGATTCATCTCGGCGCCGGCGTCGAGATTGCGGATGATCTCGGCGAAGCCGAATACACCCATCGCCACCGTCGCGAAGCCGAGGCCGTCGGCGAGCTCCGGAATGTTGAAGGCCATGCGCGAGGCGCCGGTCTCGATGTCCGAGCCGACGATCGAGAGCAGCAGGCCGAACACGATCATCGCGATCGCCTTCAGCACCGAGCCTTTGGCCAGCACCACCGCGAAGATCAGGCCGAGCACCATCAGCGAGAAATACTCGGCCGGACCGAACGCCAGCGCGAGCTTCGTGAGCGGCGCGCCGAGGACGGCGATCAAAACGGTCGCAACGCAGCCAGCGAAGAACGAGCCGATCGCGGCGATCGCCAGCGCCGGGCCGGCGCGGCCCTGCTTGGCCATCTGGTGGCCGTCGATGGCGGTGACGACCGATGTCGCCTCACCGGGTATGTTGACCAGGATCGACGTGGTCGAGCCGCCATATTGGGCGCCGTAATAGATGCCGGCGAGCATGATCAGCGCACCGACCGGCGGCAGGCCGAAAGTGATCGGCAGCAGCATCGCGACCGTCGCGATGGTGCCGATGCCCGGCAGCACGCCGACCAGCGTGCCCACGAGGGCGCCGATCAGGCACATCAGCAGGTTGATCGGAGAGAACGCGACGGCAAAACCGTGAGCGAGGTTGGCAAAGAGCTCCATTACACCCTCACTGAACTAGGAAACGCGGGAACATCGGCATCGGCAACCCGAGCACGTACGGGAACAGGATTGCGCAGCCGAGCGTCAGGCAGGCGCCGACGATGGCGGCCTCCAGCCAGCGCGTCTCATGCGAGCCCAGCGCTGCAATCATGAAGCTCACGAAGGCCGTGACCACGAGGCCGAGCGGCCGGATCGCCAGCGCGAAAAACAGGATCGCGACCATCACGAACAGAGGCCCGCGCCAGGAATAATGGGCCATCGCCGGCCCATCGGTCAGAAGGCCCGTCAAGGCGATGCCGGCCGACAAGGCCACCAGCAATCCACCGAACATCCGCGGTGCCGTGCCGGCGCCGAAGGAGAAGCCGCGCATGCCCTGCAGATCGCTCGACGCCCACAGCGCGAACAGGGCGAGCGCCATCAGGATGACGCCACCGACATAGTCCTGCGCCGACCGGATCGTCATGAACAGCGTGAGGATCGCCACAGCAAACAGCGGATAGGAATAGATCAGCGCCAGCAGCACATCGGATGACGCCTTCTTGGTGCCGCCACCGAACGATCCGAATATGGCACTGGGCGCGCCGGCGAGCAGCGCCGTCGCATGGCCGGTTACGACCTGCAGTGGGCCGCGCCCGGCACCCCAGCCGAAGATCGTCCCGATCGACCAGATGAATTCGAAAATCTGCGGCGCTATCGCCAGCAGGCAGAAGCCGAGCGCCACCGCCGTGTTTCGGGTGGCAGTCGCCGAGTGGCCCATCGTGTCGGCCATGCTTGTCTCCTCCGCGACTTCTAAGTCACGAGCACTGTTGTTCTAATCGGCTGGAAAAGGATCCCCCCGCCCGGATCACTGCCTAGCGATTTTCATCACACAATGCCAGCAAAACCAAACAGGCCTCCGGCGAGCAGAAGCCAGAGTGGATTGATGCGCGAGACGGATGCGAGCACTGCAACCGCCGCGGTCAGAAGCAGCGCAGCAAAGGTGCGATCGGTCGACTGGGCCAGGATCAGGGCGCTGGCTGCCATCAATCCAATCGATAGCGGAACCAGTGCAGTCTGAATCAAGGCTGGCCAGCGCGATTGGCTGGGCCGGCGCAACAGACGGCTGACATAATAGGCAAGCAGCGCCGTCGGCAGGCACATCGCCAGCGTTGCCGCCAGCGCGCCGGGGATGCCGGCGACGGCATAGCCGATTAACGTGACGATAAGTACGTTCGGACCTGGCGAGAGCTGTGCGATCGCATAGGCGTCGGCGAACTGCTTCTCGGTCATCCAGTGATGCACGTCGACCGCGATGCGGTGCATCTCCGGCACCGCCGCCGCAGCGCCGCCGACTGCGAACAGCGACATTAGACCAAAGGTGGAGATCAGCGCCCAGATCGGGTTTTCGCTGTTCATGCTGCTACCTTCCGCCGCACCCAATATGTGACGCCGATACTGATGGGAATCGCGACCAGCAGCACCGCCTGGAGCGGCAGGCGAAGCACGCCGATCGCAACGAACACGCCGAGCATGAGAATGAGCACGACGACGTCCATCCGCTTGAGCAGTGGCATCATCATGCGGAAGACCACCGCGATCAGCAGCCCGACCGCCGCGCAGGAGATGCCCGCGAGAATCCGGCGCAGCACCTCCACGTCGCCGAACCGGGCGTAGATGATCGCAAGCACCGTCATGATCACCGTCGGCGGCAGCAACAGCCCGGTAAAAGCGGCAACGCCGCCGGCGATGCCGCGCAGCCGCGACCCGAACACCATCGACAGGTTGACGATGTTGGGCCCTGGCAGGAAATGGCAGAGCGCAAAGGTCTCGTTGAACTCGTCCGCCGTCATCCAGCGTGCTGATCGACGATGGCGTGGCGGGCAAACACCAGGACCCCGCCGAAGCCGGCCAGCGACATCCGGGCGAAGGCCAGGAACAGCGCGACGAGGCCGGGCGGAGGAGCGTGGGCGGCTGGATGGTCCAGCTCTTGATCTGGCTCTTGATCCGGCTCTTGGGCGGCCGGTGCTGAATCCGTGGACATGTCAGGAGCTTAGAACGCTGGCCGTCCCAGGACCAAGATCATACGGAGGCGCGGCCGGAACTATCCAAAGGGAACCGTGGGATCGCCGCTCGAAACACCTGTCATTTGAAACCTTTGCCCCCTATATTGGGGGTGCCGGTTCGCCGGCTATGGAAATAAACGGTCGTCGCAATAAACCATTCGGACCCGGGGGCGGTACCCGGCGCCTCCACCAAAGCCCACCAGCGGGCTCACCCAGAGCGGGTTTTGGCGGGGGCGAAATAGGATCGACGAGGGCGTAAAGGGCGTGCTTTTTCCCGGTATTGTTCCGCCGTTATCGGGCTACTGCAATAGTTGCCAACGACAACTTTGCTCCGGTTGCTCAGGCTGCGTAACGCAGTTTGAAAGACCATCTTAAAGTCCTAACGGGTTAAGCTCCGTTAGGCGGGGTTCGGAGGCACCTGGCAACAGAAGCCTCCACTTACCTCTTATTTCCTTCCCGGCGGGGACTCCTGCTGACCCGTCAGGCGCGGTACTATTGCGGCTTGGCGAGTCGGGCCGGCAGGGCCCAACTCCTGGAATGCAACAGGACCACCATGGCGACCGATCATATCCGATACGATGTGCTGGCCCGCGACGCGCTGCGCGGCGTGCTGCGGAAGGTGCTGACCGATGCCGCGTCCCATGGACTGCCGGGCGAGCACCATTTCTTCATCACCTTCGTGTCGAAGGCCGAGGGCGTGAAGCTGTCGTCGCGGCTCCTGGCGCAATACCCGGAAGAGATGACGATCATCCTCCAGCACCAGTTCTGGGATCTGACCGTGCTCGAGGACCGTTTCGAGGTCGGCCTGTCCTTCGGCGGCATTCCGGAGCGGCTGATCGTGCCGTTCAGCGCGATCAAGAGCTTCCTCGATCCGTCCGTGAAGTTCGGCCTCCAGTTCGACACCTCCGATGTCGCCGAGGTCTCGCCCGAGACATTGCCGGCCGCTCCCGCGCCGTCGGCCGTCGCGGTGCCCGCGCCTGCCAGCGAGCCGGCGGAAAGCGCTGAGGAGCCGACCGCCCCGAACCAGGGCGGCGCCGAGGTGGTGCGGCTCGATCGTTTCCGCAAGAAATGATCTAGGTTGGACGCGAAACGGTCGCGCCCGGCCAAACTGCCGATATAGAAGAGCACATCAAGAGGCTGCACGGCATTCCGTGCCGCAGAATGGATGTGCTCATGGCCAAGACTGCTCGCTCGAACACTGCTCGCTCGAAGACTGCCCGCCCCGCCAGCCGCACCGAGACCGACAGTTTCGGCCCCATCGAGGTCCCCGCCGATCGCTATTGGGGGGCGCAGACCGAACGCTCGCGCCAGAATTTCCGCATCGGCATCGACCGCATGCCGATCGAGCTCGTGCATGCGCTCGGCATCGTCAAGCTCGCCGCCGCACAATCCAACCTCGCGCTCGGCCTGCTCGACCAGCGCCGGGGCAAAGCCATCATCCGCGCCGCGCGCGAGGTGATCGAGGGCAAGCTGGACGATCATTTCCCGCTTGTCGTGTGGCAGACCGGCTCGGGCACGCAGAGCAACATGAACCTCAACGAGGTCATCGCCAACCGCGCCAATGAGCTGCTCGGCGGCGAGCTCGGCGCCAAGGAGCCGGTGCATCCCAACGATCACGTCAACATGAGCCAGTCGTCGAACGACTCGTTCCCGACCGCGATGCACATCGCGGCCGCGAGCCGCATCAATGCCGATCTCGTCCCTGCCCTCGGCGAGCTGCTGCGCGCGCTCCGCAAGAAGGAGAAGGAGTTCGCAAAAATCGTCAAGATCGGGCGGACACACACCCAGGACGCCACGCCGCTGACGCTCGGCCAGGAATTTTCCGGCTACGCCGCGCAGGTCGAAAGCGGCATCGCCCGCCTCAAGGTCGCGGTGAAGGACCTCTATCCGCTGGCCCAGGGCGGTACCGCCGTCGGCACCGGCCTCAACTCCAAGCCGCGCTTCGCAAGACTATTCGCAAAGCACGTTACCGGGATTACGAAGCTACCCTTCACCAGCGCCGCCAACAAATTCGAGGCGCTGGCCTCGAACGACGCCTATGTGCTGGCGCACGGCGCCATCAATTCCGTCGCGACAGGCCTGTTCAAGATCGCCAACGACATCCGCCTGCTCGGATCGGGCCCGCGCTCGGGCCTCGGCGAACTGATCCTGCCGGAGAACGAGCCGGGCTCCTCGATCATGCCCGGCAAGGTCAACCCGACGCAGTGCGAGGCGATGACGATGGTGTGCTGCCAGGTGTTCGGGAATCACACCGCGATCACAGTCGCCGGCAGCCAGGGCCATTTCGAGCTCAACGTCTACAAGCCCGTGCTCGCCTACAACATGCTGCACTCGATCCGGCTGATGGCGGACGCCGCGCGCTCCTTCACCGAACATTGCGTCAGCGGCATCCGCGCCGACGAAAAGCGCATCAGGGAGCTGATGCAGCGCTCGCTGATGCTGGTGACCGCGCTCGCCCCGAAGATCGGCTACGACAACGCCGCCAAGGTGGCGAAGACCGCGCATGCCAACGGCACCACGCTGAAGGAGGAGGCGCTGCGGCTCGGCTTCGTCTCGGCTGACGAGTTCGACCGGCTGGTGCAGCCGGAGAAAATGACGCGGCCTGGATGAATTCCGAATTCCGATAGTCATCCGTAATGATACGGTGCCTTGGGGCTCATAAATATAAGGCTTAAGGGCCGGGATTTGATTACCGTCAATGTTGTGGCGAGGCGGCGTGCTACGCAGGCCTCTCTGCCCTTTGACGGGGCTAATTCATCGTTTGGTGGCCCAAGGGGCCAATTGACGAGGACGAGCGAATGGCGATCAAGTCTCATAGGGCGCAACACGGCACCCAGTTTCTGAATGTTTCATCCAGCCTGAAGAGGAGCGGATGATGGAGACGCGGCATGGGGAACGTCATCAACCTGAATCGTTTCAGGAAGCGCGCCGAGCGGGAAGCATCGGCGAAGCAGGCGGACACCAATCGGGCGAAGTTCGGCCGCACGAAGGCGGAGCGGTCGGCGGAGGAGACGCGCGCGGACAAGGCGAAGGCGCATCTGGACCAGCATCAGATCGATCGCGAGGATCAGTCATGAAGTCGCCCGTGGTGAAACGGTCGATCGTGGTCGCCGGCCACAAGACCAGCGTCAGCCTGGAAGAGGCGTTCTGGAACGGCATGAAGGAGATCTCGGGCCTGCGCAACATGACGCTGTCCGAGCTGGTCGGCGAGATCGACGGCAACCGCCAGCAGGGCAATCTGTCCTCGGCGATCCGCCTGTTCGTCCTCGACTACTTCAAGAGCCGCGCCATGGCCGCCATCCAGCCGGAAAAGGTCCCGGCCCAGTAGCCGTTGGGCGTCCTCCAAGGGCGCCTCACGGTTCTGCACTTTAAAATCACTCTAAGGTGCAGTTTCAGCCGACCCGCGCGCTTGACCTCACTGCCCTGCGTTGAAAATACAGGGCATGACCGACACCAATGACACGCGTTCGCGGATTCCGCTGGGCCTGGCCCAGCGCGGCTATATCGGCGTCATCCAACACCTTTCCGCCGGGGATGCGGGCTCGGCGCTCTCGGACATCGAGCTCGAGAGCCGGCTGATCGAGCTTGGCTTCGTCGAGGGCGCCCGGGTCGAGGTCCTGCACGAGGGCCTGGTCGGGCGCGACCCGATCGCCGTCCGTGTCGACAACATCACGATTGCGGTCCGCCGTCGTGAAGCCATGGCCATCATTGTCGCCTAGATAGCGACCGGAAATCCGATCCCATGGAAGCTCCTCTGCTGCATCTCGCCCTGGTGGGCACGCCGAACAGCGGCAAGACGTCACTGTTCAACGCGCTGACCGGCAGCCGACAGAAGGTCGCGAACTATCCGGGCGTCACCGTCGAGCGCAAGGAAGGCTTCTTCGTCACGCCGCTGGGACGCCAGGTCTCGGTGGTCGACCTGCCCGGCACCTACTCGCTGCGCGGCCGCAGCCCGGACGAGGAGATCACCCGCGACTTCGTGCTCGGCAAGGCGTCCGGCGAGACCGTTCCCGACCTCGTGCTGTGCGTGGCCGACTCGACCAATCTGCGCCTGACCATCCGCCTGCTGCTGGAGCTGAAGCGCACCGGCCGGCCGATGATCCTCGTGCTCAACATGTTCGACATCGCGAGCCGCCGCGGCATCACCGTCGACGTGGAGCGGCTCGCCAAGGAGCTCGGCGTGCCCGTGGTCACCTCGATCGCGGTGCGCAAGAGCGGCACGGCCGATCTGTTGGCGCTGACGGACGAGATCTCGGCGAAACTCGCCGCGGAGCCGCGGGAGAACAGCTGGCGCGCGCTCAGCGTCGCCGAGCTGCGCGCCACCCAGCGCGAGGCCGACCGCATCATCGCCGACTGCGTCAGCCTGCCTGCTAGGCCCGACACCTGGACCGCACGGATCGATGCCGTTGTGCTGCATCCGGTCGGCGGCCTGATCGTGCTCGCTCTCATCCTGTTCGTGATGTTCCAGGCGGTGTTCGCCTGGGCGCAGCCGCTGATGGACCTGCTCAACAACGGCTTCGACGCGCTCGGCGAATTCGTGCACGCCACCCTGCCCGCCGGCCTGCTGCAGAGCTTCCTTCAGAACGGCGTGATATCAGGCGTCGGCAGCGTCATCGTGTTCCTGCCGCAGATCATCATCATTTTCCTGTTCATCCTGCTGCTGGAAGACTTCGGCTACATGGCGCGCGCCGCGTTCCTGATGGACCGCATCATGGGCGGCGCCGGCCTGCACGGCCGCGCTTTCATTCCGCTGCTGTCGAGCTTTGCCTGCGCCATTCCCGGCATCATGGCGACGCGCGTGATCGACAACAAGCGCGACCGGCTGACCACGATCCTGATCGCGCCGCTGATGACCTGCTCGGCGCGCATTCCCGTCTACACGCTGATCATCTCCGCCTTCATTCCGGCCAGGGACGTCTGGGGCTTCATCAACCTCCAGGGCCTCGTGATGTTCGGCCTCTACGCCGCCGGCATCACCAGCGCGCTGCTCGTCTCGTTCCTGATCAAATTCTTCATGCTGCGCGACTTTGCGCCGGCGCCGTTCATGCTGGAGCTGCCGGACTACAAGATGCCGCGGCTGAAATCGATCGTGATCGGCGTCTACACGCGGGCAAAGATGTTCCTCTACCGCGCCGGCACCACGATCTTCTCGATGATGGTGCTGATCTGGTTTCTGGCCTCGTTCCCGCAGCCGCCCGCGGGCGCCACCGAGCCGGCGATCGACTTCAGCCTGGCCGCGATCATCGGCAAGGCGCTCGAGCCGCTGCTCGCGCCGGTCGGCTTCAACTGGCAGATCGCGGTCGCGCTGATCCCGGGCATGGCGGCGCGCGAGGTCGCGGTCGCAGCGCTCGGCACCGTGTACGCGATCGAAGGCGGCAAGGAAGCCGCCGAGCAGATCGGCCAGGTGCTGGCGACGAAATGGTCGCTCGCGACCGCGCTGTCGATGCTGGCCTGGTACATCTTCGCCCCGCAATGCGCATCCACGCTCGCCGTGATCCGGCGCGAGACCGGAAGCTGGACCTGGATGGCCGTGACCTTCTTCTACATGCTGGTGCTCGCCTATGCCGCGAGCCTCCTGACCTACAACGTCGCGGTCGCGTTAGGGGCGGGATAAGGCCCCCTCAAACCAAAACTGCGAAAACAACCCCATGCACAGTAGACGTGGGTTGTGAAATCAATGGCTTACGCATTTGCAAAAACCACCCGGGCCAAGGACTAATGCGCGCCGGTTGCACCGTCGGGCAAAACACTGGCACAATGGTATCGTCGAAGAATTGCCAAGACCGGGATCAGGATCGGGATAGAGATCCGCTAGCGCGGATACCACTGACCGCGAGGGTCATACTGATGCGCGAAGGCGTAGCTCGGATTGACGCCGCAATAGGCACTGATCCCTGAAGCGGTTGCCATGCACTGCTCATAGGTCGCGAATTGGCAATTGCCTGGGTATCCCCAAATCCGCCCCTGCAAGCAGTAGCTATTAGGAACACCCGGGGCGACGTTGCCATGGCGATACTGGCGTTCGGCCGCGGACGAGATCGAGGCTGCCGACACCAGAATTGAGCTAACCGATAGAATTGCGAAAAGTAGGCGGGTCATCTTCATCTCCTGATTTAAGTTCCGTCGGATGCTGCGCGCCAACCTGCCTTCTGGCTGCGAACATCAACACAATTGGGCGCGCGCGGTCCCAACGAAAATCAACGGATCTAAGGCAGGGGGCACGAGGCCGCACACACGAATGCGGCTGCTGCCGCAGTAAGTCGTCTTGCATCCATAGTTGTCTCCGTGAGCTGGTGAAGTCCAGCCATCGAAGCATGGAAACCTTACGAGGCCTCACGTTGCGCTAGATCAAGGCGGCGTATCGCGACATGCCAAACCTCGTCCTGTCCGTTGGTACAATGAACCTTAGGACGATAGTCACTCGTCCCGCTTTCGAACAAGCTCGATATCAGGAACAACAAGAGCCGCGCGACACTGTCCCCGTTTCAGCACATGCTCCGCGACTGACGAACCCGATCGCTATGAGATTGAGGAGTTGGTCCAATGCTGATGCACGCAACGCCGGTCTCCCTTCCCCGCCCGCATTCTCTTAGCGAACTCGGAATGACCGCCGCCTCGAATCCGGTGGTCAGCCTGCGCGAATTCACCTACAGGCGCGACAGCGAGATCTACGGCGAGAAGGAGCCCGCCGAATACATCTACCAGGTCAAGTCAGGCACAGTACGAAGCTACAAGCTGCTGTCCGACGGGCGCCGGCAGATCAATGCGTTTCATGTTCCCGGCGACACCTTCGGACTGACGAATGGCGGTGTCCATCGCTTCACGACGGAAGCGGTGACGGACACGACCGTGCAGCTGATCAGGCGGGAGAGCCTCGACGCTGTTGCCGGGAGCGACGGCACCTTGGCCGGAAGCCTGCTCCATATGACCACGACGAATCTCCGGCATGCCGAGGACCACATGCTGCTGCTTGGACGCAAGACGTCGCTGGAGCGGGTTGCTGCCTTTCTGATCGAAATGGACAGGCGGCTCACGGCCGCAGGCGTCCTCGCGCTGCCGATGTCGAGGCGTGACATCGCGGATTATCTCGGTATGACGCTCGAGACCGTCTCGCGATCTCTCTCGCACTTGCGCGCGCTTGGGATCCTCGGTTTCATCGACAACAACCAGCGTCACATCGTGCTCTTGGACAGACGACAACTCGCCGGGTTCGACCGTCGGAACTGACGCCGGAAGCGGCGGACATCCTCGCGTTTTCGCGCTTCCCATGAAAAAGGCCCCGGTCCATGCCGGGGCCTGAAGTCACTGGGAAGACACAGGCTCAGTAGCGAGCACCATAACCAGCACCATAACCGCCGAAGCGATAGTTCACGCGAACCGTGACCATGTCGATATCCTGGGTGACACCGCTGCCGGTGAGGGTGAACCCACCGGGTGTGACCACGCCTGCGAAGGAGGTGTTGTCACGCCCCATCCAGAGGTGGTCGTATTCGACACCGACCGTCCAGTTCGGGCTGAAGCCATACTCCCAGCCAACACCCAGGGCACCGCCCCAGCGCGTGTGACCTGCCGAGGCGAGGCCGACGCCTGTGACGTTGTTGAAGATGTCAAAGCGATTGCGCGTCACGGCGGCGCCGCCCTTCACGTAGAGCAGTGAGGCGTTCCATGCCCAACCGAGCTGAGCCGTGAACAGCCCGATCGCATCGGTCTTGCCCGTGGTCGAGATAAACGGATCGATCACGCTGACGCGTGTGTTCTTGATCTCAGCCCAATCACCCTGGGCTTCCAGGCCGAGCACGAACTGATTGGTCTGCCAGCGATACCCGATCTGTCCACCGACGAGGCCTCCGGAGCGATCGGCGCAACCACTTGCGACGTTGCCTGCGGGCGTTATCAAATCGACGCAACCGTGGCTCTGCCCCCAGCCTCCGTTGGCGCCGATGTAAAATCCGGTCCAGTTGTAAACCGCCACCACCGGTGCCGGCGGCGGCGCCTTGACGGCCATATCGGCCGCCATGGCCGGAGCCGCCATGCTCAGCGCAGCGAAGCCGATCGCCGCGATCGAAAGCTTTTTCTTCATCGTTTCGTCCCCTTTGCTCAAATCTCGTCCGTCAAAAAAGCGAGCCCTTATGCAGGCTGGCGTGCATAAGTGCTGCGAACAGCCTGAAGTCTATGCGCGAGGGGGTTCCTGGCCCGTACCAAAATGGCAACACGCAAACGCCATCGCTATGCACGGCAATGTGCTTAGTCGGTATTCACAGCTCCGGGCGGTGCGGCGCTGTCCTGTCCTTCCGCAAGCCACGCGTTGATGTCGGACGCTGGAATGAGCCGCCTGGGCAGGTGGGGATTGATCGTGCCCGCAAAGACAGCGAGGCCTTCGTCGAGTTTTGCGCGCGCGAACAGCTTTGCGTCGTGCTCCGTCACAAACGTCCTTGTCTCGCGAGGACTCCGCTGTCTCGGCAGGATGCCCCGCTTTTGCACTTCAAAGGTGACGTACCAGGTCGGGATCATCGCACGCGCCAGCTTCTCACAAACCGCACAGAGGCGGTTGTCGTGCGGCCATGATCGCGGCGCTTGATTCAGATCAAGTCGCTACTGGACGACGTGATGCGGCGATTGAAACGTTGGGCAGAGCTGCGGCAGAAGCCTATCATCGGCGTCATCGTCGAGGCCGATGTGGCGAAGGAGACTGCGCGATGGACGAGCGGCGCGCGGTTCATCCGGGCTGCGGAGCCAGTTGACCCGCATGGCAAAACACGAGCACGATGGCATCATCGGCTTCAGTGACATCCGGCTCCCGACCTTCTCCGTCCTGCGGGCCGCGAGTGGCGGCGCGGTACCGTCTTCGGGCTGGATCGGCGTCGTGATCAGGGCCGACCGCCAGCCCATCAGCAGGGAACCCGGCGCCGAGCTGAGAGTTCGTTCCAAGGCCGTTCGGCTTAACCGGGCGCGAGCCCTGGGACTCGCGCAGGGGCGGTGGCGCCCTTCTCTCGAAGCGTCAAAGGGGATCAATGAGTAGTCCATCCAGCACTGTTACGGACAGTGCGCCCCGAGAGCTGTCCAGAATATCGACCGGCAGCGCCGGCCTCGACGACATCCTGGGTGGCGGCTTCGACGCCAACCGGATGTATCTCTACGAGGGGCAGCCCGGCACGGGGAAAACCACCATCGCGCTTCAGTTCCTGCTGAAGGGGGTGCGGGGCGGCGAGCGCGTGCTCTACATTTCGCTGTCCGAAACCAAGCGCGAGCTGGACGTCGTGGCGCAGCGGCACGGCTGGACGCTGGACGGCATCGACATCTTCGAACTGGTGCCGCCGGAGACGACGCTCGATCCGGAGCGCGAGCTCACGGTGTTTCATCCCGCCGAAATGGAGCTGAGCGAGACGACCGGCCTGATCTTTAGGGAAGTCGAGCGGATCAATCCCACCCGCGTGGTGCTCGACAGCCTGTCCGAACTGCGCCTGCTTGCCCAGAACCCGCTTCGTTACAGGCGCCAGGTGCTGGCCCTGAAACATTTTTTCACCAACCGCAATTGCACGGTGGTCCTGCTCGACGATCTTTCGTCATCTCAGGACGATCTGCAGCTCCATTCCATTGCACACGGCGTGGTGATGCTCGAGCAGGTTGCGATCGACTACGGCGCCGAGCGGCGCCGGCTCCGCGTGATCAAGATGCGCGGCATCCGGTTTCGCGGCGGGTTTCACGATTTCACGATCGAGCGAGGCGGCCTGCAAATCTTCCCCCGCCTGGTGGCGGCCGAACATCACAAGGCCTTCCTCGGCGAATTCACCCCCAGCGGCAACGCCGAGCTCGACCAGCTCCTGGGAGGCGGTCTCGAGCGCGGCACCAATGCGCTGCTCATCGGCGCCGCCGGCGTGGGCAAATCGTCGGTTGCGCTCACCTACGCGATCGCGGCGGCCGAACGTGGCGAGCACGCGGTGTTCTTCGCGTTCGATGAAGGCCGCGGCACGGTCGAAGCGCGCGCCCGGACGCTTGGCCTGCACCTGCAAGAACACGTCGATACCGGGCTTGTCCGGTTTCAGCAGATCGATCCCGCCGAGCTGTCGCCGGGTGAGTTCGCCGCCAACGTGCGAAAGAGCGTCGAGGCCGACAATGCCCGGCTCGTCATCATCGACAGCCTGAACGGCTATCTGGCCGCGATGCCCGACGAGCGATTCCTCATCCTGCAGATGCACGAACTCTTGAGCTACCTCGGGCAGCAGGGTGTGCTGACCATCCTGGTCCTCGCCCAGCATGGCCTCGTCGGTCCGATGGATACGCCACTCGACATCAGCTATCTCAGCGATTCCGTGCTCATGCTGCGCTATTTCGAGGTCGGCGGAACGGTGCGGCGCGCTCTGTCTGTCGTCAAGAAGCGCAGCGGCCGACACGAGCATACCATCCGGGAATTTCGGCTCGGCAGCACCGGCATCACGCTCGGCCCGCCCCTAAGGGAGTTCAGCGGCATCTTTTCCGGCAATCCGCGTTATACCGGGGCATCGACGCCCGAAGGGGCGGATGAATGAGCGTCGAGCGAGATCACCATGTTCTCGTCTTTGCTCCGATCGGGCGCGACGGACTTGCCTCCGTCGAGCTGTTTCGGAGTTCGCACCTGGAAGCGATCAGCTGCCGCAGTCTGCCCGAACTCGTCAGCGAGATGGCAGCCGGCGTCGGCGCCGTTTTCGTTGCCGAGGAAGCGCTGTTCGGGAAAGACACCTTGCCGCTGGCACAATGGATCGAGAGCCAGCCGCCCTGGTCCGACCTGCCCTTCGTCGTCCTGACCAGCCATCGCGAGCAGCCGGCCATCCTCGCCTGGCGCCGCAGCATTGTCGCGCTTCTCCGTAACGTCTCGCTGCTCGAACGGCCGGTTCAGCCAATGACGCTGACCAGCGCCGTTCAATCGGCACTGCGCGCGCGGCGGCGCCAATATGAAATCCGGGCCCTGTTCGCGGCGCGCGAACAGGCGGCTCAGGAGCTCGAGACGTTGGTGGTCGAGCGCACGCGGGCCCTTGCAGAAGCCGTCGAGCAATTGCGCGTCGAGATGGACGAGCGTGCCCGGGTCGAGGAGACGCTTCGGCAAGCCCAGAAGATCGAAGCCATCGGACAGCTGACCGGCGGGGTGGCGCACGACTTCAACAATCTGCTGATGGTGATCTCCGGTGGCCTCGACATACTCGACCGCCAGACCGATCCGGATCGTCGCCGCCGGCTCATGGACGGGATGGTCCAGGCCGCCCAGCGCGGGGCCAGCCTGACCAGGCAGCTTCTCGCGTTCTCCCGCCGGCAGACGCTCCGGCCGGAGCCCGTCGACGTCGCCTCGCAGATGGGCGGCATGCGCGAACTGCTCGATCGAAGCCTGAGAGGCGACGTCCATGTCGAGTTCGATTTTCCGGACACGCTCTGGCCGGTGGAGGTCGATCCCGGCGAGCTCGAACTCGTGATCCTCAACCTCGCCGTCAACGCCCGCGACGCCATGCCCAATGGCGGCACGATTCTCGTGCGCGGGGAAAATCTGCCCGATCTGAATGACGAGCAGATCGCCGGAGACTATGTGCGCCTGTCCGTCGTCGATACCGGTGTCGGCATGAGTCCGGAGATCCTGTCACGCGTTTTCGAACCGTTCTTCACGACCAAGGAGGTCGGAAAGGGCTCGGGGCTCGGGCTTGCCCAGGTCCATGGATTCGCGACGCAGTCACGGGGGACGGTCCGCATTCGATCCGAAGTCGGTCGAGGCACCAGCATCGAACTCTATTTGCCGCGATCACTCAGCATTCCTTCCAGGGAGCGACACCTGATCGATCTCAACATGGTGCGGCCGAAGAAGAGCAATCATGGCCGCATCCTTCTGGTCGAGGACGACGACGAGGTTGCCGCACTGGTGAGCGAGATGCTGGGCCAGCTCGGTTACGATGTCACCCACGCGGCGAGTGGCGCGGCCGCGCTCGGTGCCCTGGCCGACGGCCGCGCCGTCGACCTCGTCTTTTCCGATATCATGATGCCCGGCGGCATGAATGGGGTCGAGCTGGCGCGGGAGATCAAGAGAAGGCGAAGCGACATACCCGTGCTTCTGACCAGCGGATACTCCGAAGCCGCAGTTCAAGACGCCGAATTGGCGGGTCTTCAGATTTTGCCGAAACCCTACCATATCGACGAGCTGGCCGCGGCGCTCAGCGCGGCAAAGGCAGAACCCGCGCGCGACATGGAGTCCAAGCGGTCCAGCCGCTGCTGATGACGTGCGGTGTCGCATCGCGAAAGCGGTCGACGACCGGCCGCCAAAGCGGCAATCTGTTTCCATGAATCGCTTCAGCACCCGAAGGCTGACTGCCGAAAAACTGCGCGAGGATCACCTCGCCGATCTCGTCGCGCTGCATCTCGATGCCGAGGTGTCCCGCTATCTCGGCGGCGTGCGCACGCCCGAGGTGACGAAGACCTATCTCGCCGTCAACATGGCCCATTGGGACCGGCACGGCTTCGGATTGTGGGTGCTGCGCAAAGACGGATCCTTCGCCGGGCGGGCGGGGATCCGGCATATCCTCGTCGATGGCGTGGACGAGGTCGAGATTGCCTACACGTTCAGGCGCGAATTCTGGGGTCAGGGCCTTGCGAGCGAGATCGCGACGGCGCTGACGGAGATCGGGCTGACGCAACTCGAGCTGCCGTCGCTCATCGGCCTCGTCTTTGTCGGACACCGCGCATCCCGTCGCGTGCTGGAGAAGTCGAACTACGTCCTGGAGAAGAGCACGACGCATCACGGCGAAGCCGTCGTGATCTACCGTATCCGGCGGTGAGAGGCGTCTCGTAGGATCGGTAGAGCGAAGCCGCTTTACGCTCAGCCGGTGCGGAGCCGGACAACCGATTGCGGCAACGAAGCGAGAAACAGAACGACGCAGACACACAGCAGGACGATGTCCTTGAACAGGAACTCGCCGGCCAGATTCCACGCCATCGGATCGGTTGAAAGGCTCCATTTGACGACGCCCGGCGTCGTGAAGAAGAACGACCACGTGATCGCGAAGGTGACCGTGCCCATGAACGAACCCAGCGCCGACAAGACCGGACTGAAGCTGCCTGCCACGAGCAGCGCCGCAATCACGAATTCGGCGACACCGAGAACATAGGCCTCTCCCCTCAGACCGAATACCGACAGCCAGGAGATGAACGGGCTGTTGCTGATGAACTGGGCGATGCCCTGTGCGGATTGCAGTGTGAATTTCTGCATTCCAAACGATACGAATATGACCACCATGACCCAGCGCAGAATGGCGAGCGGACGATAAGAGCCTCCACCATTCTCCGCGACGTTGAATCCCATCATGCGACGATTTCTCCCCGGATTGCGCATCCATCTGTTGGCGAACGAAGCGTCCGCTACGGGCTATTCGGAGCGGAGCGTCCGTCGTTACATGCGTGGCGAGGTTCCGCGATCACAGCTGCGTGCAACGCGCGTGTTCGCGGACGGCAAGCCATGGCTCGCAGGATGGGTAGAGCGCAGCGAAACCCATCACACCTCGGCACGCTTGGACTCAATGATGGGTTTCGCTGCGCTCTACCCATCCTACAGGCCGCGAGCTACCGCTCGCCCGGCCACATCGCCATGGCCGCCTTCGCTACGCCTCCCAACTCCTCAGGCGTCGCGCCGTCCTTGGCCTGGATGGCCATGCCTTCGAAGACGCTGAGGTAGAACCGGCTCAGCGCATCGACGTCGGTTGCGGCAGGCAGTTCGCCGCTCGCGACCGCAGCCTCCAGCCGCCCGCGCAAATTGCCGAGCATGTCGAGCCGGACCTTCCTGATCTCGCGGGCAATCGTTGTCGGCCATTCGTCGCTGACGGCGCCCAGCACGGCCATGCAGCCGGCCGGCGCTGTCCGGGATTTCGGCAGGGTCTCGGCGGCCCCGATCAGCAGATTCTCGATGCCGGCGCGCGCGGTCGCGCCTTCCGCAAGCCGGTCCCAGACCGGCTGGCCCTGGGTCTCGACGTAATGCTCGATCGCGGCGAGGTAGAGCGCCTCCTTGCTTTCGAAGGCCGCATAGAGGCTCGGCGAGCGGACGCCCATGGCGTCGCAGAGGTCGTGCATCGAGGCCGCCTCGAAACCCTTGCGCCAGAACAGGAACATGGCGGCTTCGAGGGCTGCCTCTCGATCGAATTCCCGGGGTCGTCCGGCCATCTCGCCCTTTCTGTAATGATCAACACATAATTGACTTGACGCGCCCGTTCAAGACTCCACATATTCTGTGTCGATCGTTACATAATTGGAGAGATCAAATGAATCTGGCAGGAAAACGGGCCCTGGTGACGGGCGCAAGCAGGGGTATCGGTGCAGGCATTGCAAAAGCGCTGGCCGCGGAAGGCGCCGATGTTGCAATCACTTACGAGAAGTCCGCAGACAGCGCCGCGAAGATCGTGGACGCCATCAAGGCAGGCGGGCGCAAGGCCGTGGCGATCCAGGCCGACAGCGCCGATGTCGCTGCCGTTCAGGCCTCAATTGCCAAGACCGTCGCTGCGCTGGGCGGGCTCGATATTCTCGTCAACAACGCCGGAATTCTTCGGTTGGGCGGCCTCAATGACATCTCGCTGGGTGACATCGATGCGCTGCTGAACGTCAACGTGCGCTCGCCAATGATCGCGAGCAAGGCCGCACTGCCCCATCTCGGCAAAGGCGGCCGCATCATCACCATCGGCAGCTATTTCGCCGACCGCGTGCCTGCGCCGGTGCTCGGCGTGTACGCGGCGTCGAAGTCGGCGCTTGCAGCGTTCACGAAGGCGCTGGCGCGCGAGCTCGGCCCCAGGGACGTCACGGTCAACCTGGTGCAGCCGGGATCGATCGACACCGACATGAACCCGGCAAGCGGCCCGACCGCGGAGACGCTGAAACAGTTCATGGCACTGGGCCGGTATGGTGCGACGGATGACATCGCGAATGCCGTGGCATTCCTGGCGAGCGCGAAGGCAAAATACATCACCGGCTCGACCTTGACCGTCGACGGCGGCGCGAACGCCTAGGCGTCCCACGCCGGACGCGAATTCCGGTCGGACCGATCCGGGATGACGGCGAACCTGGCTACGTCCGGCTGCAGGAGGCCGCCCACGAAGGCGACCTCTTGCCGGTGGTCGGCCTCAAATCACTTGGTGTGGCCTTACTTGGTATAACCCTGGCTCGTACATGGCGTCAGCCCCGGTCGAGCCATGCTCGATGACGTATTTTCGGCACGCTTCGTAGTTGACGGCATAACGCTTGGCACACGGGACCGGGGAAATGGTGCCGCTACTCCATGAGCATTTGTATTGGGCGTTGGCTGTCGGCATTGAAAGGGTTGCGACAGCGAGCCCGACGACGAGGAACGCGAAGGTCTTCATGGCTATCTCTCCCGAATTCAGGAATAGCGAACGCTATCCCTGGTGGTATGATAGCATACTTTCGACTGCGCCAGGAGATAGCGCGCTGCAAGAGCCATCCCTTCCGATACACTCAGCCGCGCAGCCCAGATGAAGCGAAGCGTAATCCGGGTCTTCTTGCGCGGACACGGCGGTCCCGGATTGCACTGCGCTTCATCCGGGCGACGGCGTCTTACCGGAAATAACCCAGCACGAGATCGATGTCCGAACTGCCGGCGACGGTGCCGTTGAGCTCGGCGTCGATGACGCGGCGGCAGGCCGCTATCGCGGCGTGATCGCCGAGATCGTTGGCGGCTTCGAGCACGAGCCAGGCGGCGTCGACGGAAGCCTTCTCGGGAGCCGAACCGCCGGCATCGATGGGCAGGCGCTTGTTCTTGCGAATTGCGGTGCCGAATTGAGGCAACATTGCAGATACTCCCCTCTGGCTCAGTGCACCTGGAGCTCGGGCTGACGGCCCGTATCGACACCCGCGCCGGTCTTGCGCGACTGGTAGAACTTCAGAATGCTGCGCGAGGTCTCGATCTTGAGCTTGCCGAACTCGCGCTCGCTGTCATGAAGCTCGCGCGCCGTGATCAGATGATCCTTGGCGCCGAGGAACAGCAGCGACATGGTCGTGTCCCACGAGAAGTCGAGCGCCTTGCACAGCACCAGAAGTATCTCGCGATTGCGGTCCATCATCGCGCGCTCGATCACGTCGACCGGAAGCGACGACAGCAGCGACAGGCCGATCTGCACCTCGTCGAAACGGTGCTGGCGCGCATAGTTCGAGATCGAGTCCTGGTTGAGGTTGCCCTGGCGGTACTGCGTCGTCACCACGCGCTTGGCGACGAAATAGCTGCGCGAGGACGGACCGAACTTGGACTGGAGATCGCCGGTGACGTCGGTCACCGAGCTCTGGATCTGCGACATCATCTCGGGCCGCTCGCTCGCGAGGCGGCGGCGGACGTCTTCCGACGCCTTGGAAATGAGCTGCTGGAAGATGTGGCGCGGCACGTCCTTGCGGAGGCCGAGCTGCTCGGCGAGGATCGAGTCACCCTCGGCGCGCCTGACCATGTGCAGCAGGCCCGAACCGGAGAAGCGCGCGCCCTCGTTTTTGGCGACGGAGGTCACGACCTCCTGGTCGCCGCGCTTGACCAGCACGTCGGTGACGGCTTCGCCGATCGACTTGCGCTGGGCGATCGCAAGCAGATGCGCCTGGCCCTTGGTCATGGCGCTCTCGACCAGCATCTTCTCGTCGATACGACTGGAATCGCGCAGCACCGGACCGGCCACGTCGATCTCGTCGTCGAGGGCGAGCTTTTCGATGACATTGAGCGGAGCGTGGTCGCAGGCCGACATCAGCTCGGAGAGCTGCGCCCGCGCGGCGACCTCGATCTCGTCGGCAAGCCGCCCGATCACCTCGCCGAACATGCTGATCTCGTCGTCGCTGTAGCGGCCGGTGATCAGGATGTCAGTCGCATGCCACAACGCCTTCGCCCGGCTCTCGTCGGTGCCGCGCGCGATCGCGTCGTCCAGATCCTGCAGAAGCGATTTTGCCCCGTTCATCTCGGTACCCCAGTTCTTGGTTAGCCATCCCGCTCGTGCTGGCGCGATGCCGAATTCCTCTGGGAACAGAGACTAGGGAACAAACGCGAGAATCCGGTAAAGTCGGCAGATCAGTTTTGCCGGGCAAAATTCGTTAAAATGCGCGGGAATGGGTTTACCGGCGGGCAAGGGCATGCGCTTGCCGAAGCTGCTGCCCTCACGGATTCGACGGCGTCAGCACCAGCGGTGGCTTCGGCTTGGGTTTTGCGGGCGGCGGGCCTGGCGCCGGCCTCACCTCGATCGGCGGCGGCAGCGGGGCGATCTGCTGGCTCGCGAGCGGCGGGCTTGTGAGTGGAGGACTTGGTACCGCGGGGGCGGCCTGCGGCGCCTTCGGCGTCGGCGCGGCCTTTGGCTTCGGCGGCGCGCGGCGCGGATCGCGGCCGGGCAACGGCACGTCGGTCAGCGACGGCTCGGGCACCGGATCGGGCGAGACCAGCGTCGGCAGCGCCGCGGTCGCCGGCGGCGGTTCGCCGCGTTCGATCGCGTCCAGCCGGCGCGTCTCGCGATCGATCGTGCGCACCGCGAGCCATGACGACAGCGGCGCGAGATCGACGGTGCGGTTGAGCCTGTCGGGGGGACCTGCCGCGAACAGCTGGATCTCCGGCGGCGCGCCGGAAAGCCCGGTCATGATCGGCGTCAGGCTGGCGCGGATGTCGGCCTGGTCGGCGGGAATGTCGTAGCCGCCAGAGACGATGGCGCGGGCGTTCTTTGCTTCCAGCGGTGTCGCGCCGACGCGCAGGCGCCCGTCGCGGATCGTGAACGGGATCTGCGCCGAGGCGACCGCGATCGGACCTGCCGACAGCGCGGGCTCGACGAGCTGCCGCAGCCTGTTGTCGTCGGCAACCTGGCCGCCGTCGCTGGCGCGGATGGCGATCTCGAAGGCACGCGGATTGAGCCCGCTGATTTCCGCGGCCTCGAGCGTCACCGTGCCATTGCCGGCGAGCGCACCGGTCAACGCCGCAACGCTGCGGCCCTGGCTGGTCAGGGCCATCTGCACCGAGGCGCGTCCCTTGGGCAATGCGAGATCGCGGTAGCGCAGCGCCGCTGCATCGACATTGCGCAGCGCGATACGCGCGTTCAGCGCAATGCCATTGGCGCCATTGCGCGCGTCGAAGCTCGCCGACATCTCACCGCCGCCGACACTGCCCTTGAGCGCATCGAGCGCGAGCGACTGGCCGTCGCTCCGGATCGTGCCGCCGACCGGGCGCAGCTCGATGCCGTCAGGCAAGGTGCCGCGCAAGGCCTGGAAGGCGATGCGGCCGCGCCAGCCGCCGAGCAGCCCCGTACTCAGGGGATCGCCGGCATCATGTCCGGCGGCGCCGATGGCCATTGCGAACGCGGGCCCAAGATCGAGCGCATCGAGGCCGATTTCGCCATCGACGCTCTTCTCCTGATCGAGCGTCACCGCGAGATGGCCGCGCAGATGCGAGCCGGCCGCGCTGCTGTCGAGATCGTCGAAGGTCAGGCGGTTGCCGGAGAGGCCGACGCGCGAGGACAAGTTAACGCTCTGCACCGATCTGTCGGATGGACTGGTCCCGAACAGCGGCGCCAGATTGGCATTGCGCACGCGCAAATTCACGCTGGCCTTCGGCTGGGACGAACTGGGGTCCGACAATTCGATGCTGCCTTGCGCATCCGCATCCAGTCCGCCGCCACTGAGCTTTGCGTTCAACTGCAACGGCCGGCGCCACGCGCCGCTCAACCGGCCCTCGAACTGTGAAGGGCCCTCGCCCGCGGCGGCGACGCGATCGAGACCGAGCAGCGCCAGCAATGCGCCGGCCTTCGGCGTCGAGATTTTTGAGTCCAGCGTGAAGTCGCTGTTGCGCAGGCGGTCGATGTCGATGCCATTGACCGCCGCCACCGGCGTCTGCCCGGCCAGCGTCGCGGTGGCCTTGAGCTGCGGCGCATCGAGATCGAGCACGGCGCGCGCGTCGTTACGATCGGCATGGTCGGCGTTCTTGTCGAGGCTGAGGTCGAGCTTTAGCCGCGTCGCGCCGGGCAATGACGGGATGGCGTCGAACCGCGCGCGCACCGAAGGCGCGATCGGCTCGAGCAGCGCGGTGAGCTCGCGCAGCGAATTGGCCGAGGATTTCAGCGCGAGCTTGCCGGTGGCATGAACGCGGTCGAAGCTGCCGCTCGCTTCGGTGGTCACGCCGCTCGCCTGGCCGAACCGCAACTGCTCCAGCGACAGCGCCGCCGGGCCGTAGCCGAGCTTCGCCGTGAACGACCGCAGCTCCTGTCCGGCCGACATCGCGCGGCCGACATCGAGCGCGAGCCTGGCTTCCTCCGGCCATTCGCCCTGCGGCCCCGCGAGCGCGCGCACGAAGCTTGCGGCGGCATCGAGATCGAGACGGTCGGCCTTGAGCTCGGCGTCGATCCGCGAGCCCTTGCTCGCACCGGTCTGGACGAAGGCGATGCGGCCCTCCACCGCACCGCCCTCAATCTCTGCCTTCAGCCTGTCGACGGCGAGATGGTTGGCGGCGATGGTCACGTCGCCCGCAAGGCGCAGCGGCCGCGTGCTGCGGCGGTTGATCTCGCTGCGGCCCTGGAGCCAGGCCACCAGCGCATCTGGATCGGACGACTCGACGCTGAGACGGCCGCTAAAGCTGTCGGCACCGGGCGTTGCGCCGTTGAGCGAGAGCTGCGTCATGCCGGGTGCGCGCAGCTCGAGCCGCTGGAAAGTCCAGGACCTTCCGTCGGTCTGAAGCTCCGCCGTGATGTTCTGGAGCGGACGCCCGCCCAGCATGATCTGGTCAGAGTTGAACTCGATCTGCGCCGGCATCGGCGCCTGCGGGATCGCCGCAAGGCCCGCGCGCAGCGCCGGCAGGACGCGCTGCGGCTCGGCATCGTCCTTGCCCGCCAGCTTGTCGGCATCGACCTGGCGCGCCGACAGCACCGCGCGCAGCAGCGGCGAGGCGCCGAACCTGACATCGCCGACACCGCCAAACTTGAGCGCATTGTCCTCGGCGCCGAAGCTCGCGTCGATCTGATCGAATTTGGCGCCGGCCGGATCGGCCTTGAGCTTTGCCGTGAGCTTCCACGGTGTCGGCCCCGCCGTGCCCGCCTTCTTGACCGGGGGCACGGCAAGCGTCAGCGCGCCGTCGAATTTCGGCAGGCGGTTGTCGAAGGCGAGCACGCCTTCGAGATCGGCCAAGATCGCGCGCTCGCCGGGATCGATGTTGAGGTGGAGACGGGTGGCGCTGCCGTCGGCGCTCGGGCCGGAGGAGACGCGGAACGGATAGCGCACCCCGGTGGCGGTGAAACTGCCGTCGCCGCGGACCGAGCCGGCCAGCGAGCGCACGTCGCCGGAAAAGGTGATGTCGTTCAATTCCAGCGTCGAGCGGCTGGCGGCATCGTGCAGGGCGATGCGGCCGGTGAGGTTCAGCCGTTCGATCGCGAGCGAGGCCAGGTTGAAGGTGCCGCTCGCGGTGGACGGCAAATCGACCCGGCCCTTGGCATCCAGGCCGAGATCCACCGCCATGCCGTTGACGGTCAGCTCGGTGGCGCGCCATTCGCCGCGCATCAGCGAGCTCAGGCTGAACTCGACGTCGAGCTTGTCGGCGCGCAGGCGGCCGAGATCGTTGTTGCCGCCGAAGGTGACCGAGCGCAGCCGCAGCGTCGGCGCCGGCAGCAGCCGTGCATCCAGCTCGCCCGCCACCCGCACCGGCACGCCCATGATCGTGCCCGCCTCCGCCTCGAACTGGGGCCTGAACTGGTTCCAGTCGATGAAGTAGGGCCCGATCAGCGCGGTCAGCAGCGCAATGATGAAGGCAATCGCCAATCCGAGCAGCGTCGTCTGCACGGGTCTCCCCTCGGCCAAACCGGCCCGGGCCGAACCTGAGGGCCTCAGGCGCGCCGGAACAGCCCCTTATATAAAGGGAAGTGTGGCGAAGTCACAGCGACTGTTGCGCGCGGAGGTTAACGCCGCCGGCCATCACCAGCTCGCCGGCAGGCGTTTCAGGCCGCGCAGCACGAAGGTCGGGCGCCATTCCGGGTTCTCGACGTCGTCGATGCGCAGATCCGGCAGCCGCCGCAGCAGCGTCGCGATGGCGATTTCGGCCTCGATGCGCGCCAATTGGGCGCCCAGGCAGAAATGGATGCCGCCGCCGAACGACAGCGGCTTGACGTTGGGCCGGGTGACGTCGAGCCGGTCGGGGCGATCAGGGTAGACCGCCGGATCGCGGTTGGCCGAGCCGAGCAGGCAGAGCACGGTCTCGCCCTTGGGGATGCTCTTGCCGCCGAGATCCTCGATGTCCTCCAGCGCCACGCGTCCGGTCATCTGCACCGAGGAATCGTAGCGCAAGAATTCCTCGATCGCGTTGACCATCAACTCGGGCCGCGCCTTCAGGAGCGCGAGCTGATCCGGATTGCGATGCAGCGCGAGCAGGCCGTTTCCGATCAGATTGACGGTGGTCTCGTGGCCGGCGCCGAACAGCAGGATGATGTTGGCGGTCAATTCCTCGTTGGTGAGCTTGTGGCCGTCTTCCTCGGCCTGCACCAGCTGGGTGGTGAGATCGTCGCCGGGATTGCGGCGGCGCAGCTCGAACAGCTGCTGGAAATACATCTGCGCCATCATGTTGCCGGCGTTGCCCTTCGCGATCTCCTCCGGCGTCAGCGGCACGGGGTCGAGCAGCCGGCCGCCATCGCGCGAGCTGTTGTAGAAGGTCTCGCGATGATCCTCGGGGATGCCGAGCATGTCGCAGATGATGGTGACCGGCAGGCGGAAGGCGAAATCCTCGATCAGGTCCATGTGGCCGCGCTCGATCACGGCATCGATGGCCTGGTCGACGATCGCCTGGATCCGCGGCCGCATGTCCTCGACGCGGCGGGCGGTGAAGGCCTTCACGACGAGGCCGCGCAGGCGGGTGTGGTCGGGCGGATCGGATTGCAGCATCCAGTGGCTCATGCTGCGGAACACCGGCTCGTCCATGATGGCAGGGCTATAGCGGCGCTTGGAGCGCTCGACAAAGTCCTTGCCGAAGCGCTTGTCGCGCATCACGAGGCTGACGTCGGCGTGACGGCTGGCGACGAACTGGCCGAACGGCGTCACATGGATCGGCTCGATCGTGCGCAGCCGGTCATAGTGCGGATAGGGATCGCGGATGAAGTCCGGCGACAGCGGGTTGAACAGCGGTCCGCCTGCGGGTTGCACTTGCTCGTTCATGGTGACCTCAATCGGTTGCCGCATGACACGAATACGCCGGCAGCCCCTGCGCGCGGCGTAACCATCCCCAAGATTATAAATTCGATACATTGTTGTATCGAGTTGCATTCTGCCCTAACCTGCGCCGATGTCAAGGCTGAGAACCAGGCCGACCAGGGACGACACGCGCGACAAACTGTTCGAGGCGGCCGCGCGCGTGTTCGAGGCGGAGGGCATCGGCGTCGCCAGCATCGAGGCGATCGCGGCCGCGGCGGGCTTCACCCGCGGCGCGTTCTATTCCAACTTCAAGAGCAAGGATGAATTGATCATTGCCATGCTCGAGGATCATGTCGAGCAGTCGATCCGGCGCAACCTCGACATCCTCGCGCAGCACGACAATCTCGACGATTTCATCGCGGCGCTGAAGACGATGGATCGCAGCCGGCAAGACCCGCTCGGCCGCTCGCCCCTCCTGCACATGGAGATGATCCTGTTCGTCGCGCGCGCCGAGAAGCGCCGCCCGGAGCTTGCCAAGCGGCTACGCGCGCGGCGCAAGCTGGTCGCCGACATCGTCGAGGCCACGTTGAAGAGCAACGGCAGGAACGACACCCTGAATCCGCCGTGGATGGCCTCCGTCGTGCTGGCGCTGGAAGACGGCTTTCGCCTGCACCGCCTGATCGATCCGGAGACAACGCCGGCCGACAGTTTTCTGCGCGCGATCACGGATCTCAGGCGCAGGACGGGATTGTCGTCGAACTAGCCTGGATAGCCGATATCAGGCGCACGACCGGACCCACCATCCGACCCGCGTTCGCTTCTCCGACAACTCGTCGTCCGCCCCCCATCGTGCGTTTGTGAAAACGTGGGCCTGCTTGCAGCAGGATCGGGCAAGGCATGGCCGCTTCGGGAAATACGCCGGGCCTCGGCGCCGCTAACCGGCTAGGCGCCGGGCGATTGGCGCAGGCGCGTCCGTTAGCAGCAATCTCTCGACAGGGACGGCAATCGCTCTGGCGCAGTCGACGATCCGGTTGGCTAAACATCGCAACGTCACATCATGGGGACGGAGACAAACGATGGACAGGAAACGGTTTGCAATCGCGCCACGACGGAAGGCCGTCTCGACGGCGCTCATATACGGGCTCTCACTGACCGTACGTTTCACCTCGCCGACGGCCGAAGAGACGCCGCCACAAGCCGCGCAGAACGCCAGGGTCTCGACGTCGCTCCTGATCGATCGGGGCTGGACCAACAAACCTGCGCTGCCGGTCGCCCTGCGCGGCTGGCCATCGGGCCCGCGAAGCTGCCGCACAGGATGTGAAGGCCCTGCGCTGCTGTCCTCGCTGCCGAACTGCACCGCGCCGTAAGGGCCCGGCGGCCTCCGTCTCACCTCTTCGCGTCATCATCGCTCGCAACAGGCTCTGCTCGCATCGAGCGGCGGCGATGGCGCGCGCTTCGAACAACAAACCCAGAACCAAATCAAGGAGTGAACCACATGCGACTGCTCATCATTGGCGCCGGCTTCGCCGGCATGTACGCCGCCCTCTCCGCCGCCCGCCTGCGCGACATTCAGGGCGTCTCGCCGGAAGATCTCGAGATCGCGCTCGTCGCACCGGAGCCGACGCTGGTGGTCCGCCCTCGGCTCTATGAGCCGAAGCCGGAAACCCTGACGGCACCGCTACTCGATGTCCTCAAGGCGATCGACGTCGACTACGTCCAGGGGAGCGCCGAGACCGTCAACACCGAGGCGCTGACGGTGCAGATCTCGACTCCCAAAGGCACCCGCAAGACCCTGTCCTACGACCGCCTGGTGATCGCCACCGGCAGCCGCCTCTTCCGACCCAACATTCCCGGCCTGGCCGAGCACGGCTTCAGCGTCGACTCGCTCGACGATGCGGTTGCCCTCGACAAGCATCTGCATGGCCTCGCCGACCGGCCGGCCGTCAATGGACGCGACACGGTCGTGGTCGCCGGCGGCGGCTTCACCGGCATCGAGGCGGCGACCGAGCTGCCCGCACGCCTGCGCGCCATCTTCGGACAAAACGCCAGGACGCGCGTGATCATCGTCGAGCGTAACGGCGCGATCGCTCCCGACATGGGCGAAGGCTCCCGCCCGGTCATCGAGCAAGCGCTGCACAAGCTCGGCGTGGAGACAAGGCTCGGCACCGGCGTTGCCTCGCTCGACAAATCCGGCGTGACGCTGTCGACCGGCGAACACATCGAGACCGAGACGGTGGTCTGGGCAGCCGGTATTCGCGCCGCGCCGTTGACGGCGCAGATTCCCGCCGAGCGCGACAATTTCGGCCGGCTGCTGGTGGACCGCGATCTGCGCGTGACGGGCGTCGCCGGCGTCTTCGCCACCGGCGATGCCGCGCGGGCCGCATGCGACGACGAGGGCAATTACGCGCTGATGTCGTGCCAGCACGCCACGCGGATGGGCGCGTTTGCCGGCAACAATGCGGCAGCCGAACTCCTGCGCGTCCCGACCAGGCCGTATCACCAGAAGGCCTACGTCACCTGCCTCGATCTCGGCGAAGCCGGCGCGCTGTTCACGCGCGGCTGGGAGCGCAAGGTCGAGATGGTCGGCGACGTCGCCAAGAAGACCAAGCAGGAGATCAACACGGTCTGGATCTACCCGCCCCGCGCCGAGCGTGCCGCAGCGCTCGCGTCAGCCGATCCGGAGCGTGTGACGAGCCTCTAGAAGCACGAAACGATCACGGCCGCACCTCCCTGGCTGCGCGGCCTGCTCAACCAAGACCAGCCGGGAGCCCTACCTTGCAACAGGAGACCAACATGAACCTGCACAACACCTCATACCCCGCGACATCGAAGCCGGAAGAGCTCGTTCCATCGCGCTACGCGCTGAAGGTCGGCGAAATCGACGTGCTGGTGGTCAGCGACGGCGTGCTGCCGCTGCCAACCACGATGCTGGCGCACAATGCCGACCCGGCCGTCCGGGCGACCTGGCTGCACGACATGTTCCTGCCGCAGGACGCTTTCGACTGGGCGTTGAATGTGATCGTGGTCCGCAGCGGCGACAAGACCATCCTGATCGACGCCGGACTGGGGTCCGACCCAGATCTGCACTTGCCGCGCGCCGGCCAGTTGATCAAGCGACTGGAAGCCGCCGGCATCGACCTTTCGTCCGTGACCGATCTGGTGCTGACCCACTTGCACATGGACCACATTGGCGGACTGCTCGTCGACGGGGTGAAGGAGCGGCTGCGCAAAGACCTGCGGATCCACGTGGCCGCCGCCGAGGTCAAATTCTGGGAGGCGCCCGATTTCTCCCACACCGCCATGCCGCCGGGCTTCCCGGACGCGCTTCGGGCGACCGCCAAGCGGTTCGTCAAGGAGTACGGAAGTCAGCTGCGGCAGTTCGATGAGCAGCACGAGGTTGCGCCGGGCGTCGTCGTTCGTCGCACCGGCGGTCACACCCCCGGACACAGCGTGGTTCGCGTGGCATCCGGCGGGGACGGGCTGACATTCGCCGGCGACGCTGTGTTTGCTGTCGGGTTCGATCAACCCGACTGGCACAACGGTTTCGAACACGACCCCGAAGAGGCGGCGCGCGTTCGGGTCGGTCTGCTGCGAGAGATTGCCGCGAGCGGCGAGATGCTGGTGGCGACCCACATGCCGTTCCCGTCCGTCGGCCATGTGGCGGTCGCCGGCGACGCCTTCCGCTGGGTGCCGGTGTTCTGGGACTACTGATCGCTCGCTGAGCCAACGTGAGACCAGGGCGCGCATTGATGGCGGGCCCTGGTTTCGATGCGGCGAACGAGTCAGCGCGGCGCGCCGCCGATATCAGATCCGATCGTTGATCAGGACGCCGGACAACGACGGATCGTTCGCATTGGTCGTATCGCCTGCTTTCGTCGCGCTATAGGTCGAGTCCGCAAGCGAGCTTTTCAGCTGCTGGAGAAACTGTTGCAGCAGCTCCGCCGTCGAATTGCCGCTTGACGAGTCGTCCGTGCCGTTGACCGAGGGAGGCTCGCCGGATGGCGGTGGCCCGTCCGGCGGCGGTCCACCCGCTCCGTGCGGTCCATGCGAGAGCGCCGCCTTGAAAATTCCTTGCAGCTCGGTGGCCTGCTCGTCCGTCAGCTTGCCGGCCGACACTTGCTGCTGGATGAGGCCATTAATCTTCGACGCGAAGGCGTCGGTCGAAGATGTCCCGCCGCCGGATTGATCGCTTGCGCCGGTTGACTGCAACGCAGAGCCGATGCTGCCGAGCGCGGCCGACAGCGCTGACTGGTCCGACGCATCGATCGTGCCGGAACTGACTTCCGTTTGCAGCTCGTCTTGTAATTGTTGCAACGGTGATGAGCGGTGGTGATGGGAGGAGAGCGCAGAAATCGAGGTCATGGTGGCTTTCCGTGCTTTTGGCGGACCCGAGGTGACGTTGCCCCGAGTCCTTTCCAGTCCTGAGTTCGCCCCGGCAGTTGGATTTGCCCGGTTGCGCGGTGGTAGGAACGGGAGCTGGCGCGGAGCATTTGGCAGGGCGCCGCTCCGGTTGCTCGATATTGCCAATCGGCAATCAGTAATATCCAGAAACAAAAATCCGACCAGCCGATCATCAGCCGGCGCTGGAGCTACCCGTTGAAAGGGATGACTGCCGGATTGTGCGCGAACGCCCTGGAGCCGACTATGCCGACCGCTTCACCACGTCGCGATCTGCCGGCGTAACATCGAGCCGCCCCAGCATCGCCCTCGCCTGCTCGGCGCAGTGCTCGATCAGCCAGCGCTCGAACGCGACCGGCGGCAGCGCGGGCGCGTAGAGGAAGCCCTGGACGACGTCGCAGCCGAGCTCGGCCAGCGTCTTGCGCTGGCCTTCGGTCTCGACGCCTTCGGCGACGACGGTCATGCCGAGGCCCTGTCCGACGCGCACCACGGCGGTGGCAACCGCGAGCGCGCCCGCGTCTCTCTCGATGTCGCGCATGAAACTGCGGTCGATCTTCAGCTCACGGATCGGCAGATGCGCGAGCCGGCTGAGGCTGGAATAGCCGGTGCCGAAATCGTCCACGGAAAGCCCGACGCCGAGCTCGCGGATCGCGTTCATCGTCTCCAGCGCGGCGGCGCTGTCCCGCATGAACGTGCCCTCGGTGATCTCGAGCATCAGCGCGTCCGACGGCAGATCGTATTCGGCGAGGATGTCCTTGAGCCGCGCCGCCAGCGTGACGTTGCGGAAATTGATCGGCGACAGGTTCACCGACACGCTGGGAATGTTGAGCCCGGCGCGGCGCCAGTCCGCCATCTGCCGGCAGGCCTCACGCACCGACCACAGGCCGATCTGCTCGATCAGGCCGCACTCTTCGGCGAGCGGGATGAATTTCGCCGGCGAGACGTCGCCGAGCACGGCATCATGCCAGCGCGCCAATGCCTCGACGCCGTGGACGGCACCGTCGCAACTGCGGATCTGCGGCTGGTAGCTGAGGGTCAGCGCGCCCTCGGCGATGGCGCGGCGCAGCGCTGCAATCAGCGCCAGGCGCTGCTCGGTGAGCCCGTTCATTTCGGCGCTGAAGATGCGATGGGTGGAGCGGCCGGCCTGCTTGGCCATGTACATGGCCGCGTCCGCCTGCTGCATCAAGGTGTCGATGTCGGTCGCATGGTCGGGATAGAGGCTGATGCCAATGCTCGCCGACATCTGCAGCTGCCTGGAGCCAAGCCGCAGCGGCGCGGCGAGCGCTTCCATGATCCCGGCCGCGACGCGTTCGGCGCTCTCGGCATTGCGCTGCGGCAGCAGGATGACGAACTCGTCGCCGCCGAGCCGTCCCAGCATATCCTCAGGGCCAATCTGCTCGCGCAGGCGCTGCGCGAGCTGGATCAGCAGCTCATCGCCCGCGGCGTGGCCGAACGTGTCGTTGACGTCCTTGAAATGATCGACGTCGAGGAAGGCCAGCGCGACGTGGCTGCCGGTCGGGCAGGCATCGATGGCCGTGGTGATCAGGTGCCGCAGTTGCGCGCGGTTCGGCAGCCCGGTGAGAATGTCGTGATAGGCGAGCCGCGCGATCTCGGCCCGCGCTTCCTTGCGCTCGATCGCGAAGGCGCCGAGGTCGACGCAGGCGTTGACGATGCGGCGGTGCCAGTTGCTCGGCGCGCGCGTTTCACGGAAATAGAAGGCGAAGGTGGCGATGACCCGGCCGTCCTTGGCCTTGATCGGTGTCGACCAGCAGGCGCGCAGGCCCACTTCGAGCGGACGCGTCTTGTAGGGCTGCCAGCGCGGATCGGTGTCGAGATCTTCGGCCAGCACCGGTTCACCGTAGAAGGCCGCGGTGCCGCAGGATCCGACATTCGGACCGATCGCGATGCCGTCCAGCGCACGCGAATAGTCCTCGGGCAGGCTGGGGCCGCCGAGCGGATGGACGAGGCCTGCGGCATCGACGTGAAGCAACGAGCAAACCACGTCGGGCGCGATCTCCTCGACCCGGCGGCACAGCCTGTCGGCGATATCGGTGATCGGAACCTCATCGGCCAGCGCACTCATGATGAGCTGCTGGAGCGAGCGCAGCTGCCTGGTCTCGGTGATGTCCTCGAGCAGCGCGAAGATGTGCCTGGCACGGCCCTTCTTGTCGCGGAAGACGTCGACACGGGCGCAGACCCAGATCTCCTCGCCGCCCTTGTTGTAGACCAGCGTCTCGATTTCGCCGCGGCGGCCCCCGGTCATCAAGCGCTTGACGAGCTTCGCGACGGCCTTCCGATCGGTGTGGCGGCCGGCGATCAGCTCGCCGGCGCGGCGGCCTTCGGCCTCCCCGCTGGTGTAGCCAAACAGCGTCGCGAAGGTGGAATTGACGTAGACGATGTTCTGTTCCGTGTCGGTGATGAGCACCGCGCGGTTGGTCTGGTCGGAGACGGCGTGGAGAAGCCCGATTCTGACGCGGCGCTCGGCCTCCGCGGTGACGTCACGCGCGAACACGACGTGATGGATGACGCCACCACGCGTGACGGATGAAAGCGAGATGACCGCCCGGATCCGGGTGCCGTCGCGCCGCACGAGGCTGATCTCGTCGCGGAACTCCGCGACGGGATCCGCCTGAAGGCATTTGAGCGTGAGAAGTTCCGCGTCGCGGCCGAGCACCTCGGCGCGCGCGAGTTTCCAGATCCGCTCTGCGCCGGCATTGAAATGCGTGATGCGACGCGCGCTGTCGACGATGACGATACCGTCGTCGGCGCATTCGAGCGCAGCCAGCAGCACGTCCGGAATTTCTGTCATGGGACAATCAGCGGCGGACATCGTTGGACCCGGATGCATCGGGAAGATGGCAAGGGGCCGACGCTAGCGCCGCGATGGTGTCCAAGATGTTTTTGCGGCCGGGTCGCGTCCGGCCAAGATGCGACATGCTTAACGGCTCGCGAAAGATGCGAAGGCAATTCGATGCATTCGGAACCTGGACTCTCGTTTTGACGCGTTTTCTTTACGCGAACCGGTATCCACTTCGCTCGAAAACGCTAGTTCGCGCTTGTGGGCTTGAGCTTGTGCAGCCGGCCGGCCACCGCCCGCACCTTGCGGGGAGCGGCCTGCCAGACCGAGAGCGCCGACAGTCCGCTCACGACCATGGCGATGGCGAAGGCGAGCGTGTAGTCGCCGGTGCGATCATAGAGGACCCCCGTGAGCCAGGGACCCGCCGCGCCGCCGGCCAGGGCCGCCAGCATGATCGTTCCAAAAATGCTGCCCTGGTGCCTGCCCTGGAAGATCTCGAACACCACCGCGCCCATGATCGAGGTGAGGCCGTAGCCGAGCGCGCCTTGCGCGAACACCATGACATAGACCAGCCACAGCGACGGCTGGAATTTCAGCGCCATCAGCGCCGCGAAGCATATCGCAAAGCCCGCGCAGCTGATCGCCCACACCCATTCCCGCCCGATCCGGTCGGAGACGTGGCCGAGCAGGATCTGGCCGGGAATGCCGAGCAGGCTGACGATGCCGAGCGCCCACACCGCGACACCGGGGCTGAAGCCGATGTCGAGCAGGAATTTGGTCTGGTGCACCTGCACCGCGTACCAGATGTACAGGCCGCTGAAATAGCCGAGCGCGATCCACCAGAAGCGCGCGGTCGCAACCGCCCGC
The DNA here is from genome assembly GCF_029953005.1 of Bradyrhizobium sp. Mp27. Classification (NCBI taxonomy): domain Bacteria; kingdom Pseudomonadati; phylum Pseudomonadota; class Alphaproteobacteria; order Hyphomicrobiales; family Nitrobacteraceae; genus Bradyrhizobium; species Bradyrhizobium sp. Mp27. Next base: position 51,868 of record NZ_JASAUS010000022.1, read on the forward strand.
TTGAGCGTCCAGTCGGTGCCGACCCAGACGGGATCGACGATGTTGGAGACCGGTGTCGCCGCGCCCGCCGCCGGCGTGGCATCGCCGTCCGGCTGAAGGCCAATGTCTTCGGGGCGCTTGTGCAGGAACAGATTGATCGGCGCCAGCACGACGAGGATGAGCAGTCCCATCGCGGTACAGGCGGTGCGCCAGCCGGTCTGCTCGATCATGTGCTGCACCCAGGGCAGCAGCGTCACCGAGCCGATGCCGACGCCGGCAAAGGCAATGCCGATGGCGAAGCCGCGCTTGCGGATGAACCAGTTCGGCAGGAACAGCGACTGGCCGGAATAGCCGAGACACACCGAGCCGGCACCGACCATGACGCCGATGGTCACGTAGAGATGCCAGGGCGTGCTGGTGAGTGGCGCGAGCAGCAGCCCGCCGCCCATCAGCACGACACCGAGCTCCATCACCGCGCGCGGGCCGGCGCGATCCATCAGACGACCGATCAGCGGGCTGACGATGCCCGACACGACGAAGCCGAAGGAGAACGCGCCGGCAGTGACGCCGCGTTCCCAGCCGAATTCGGAGATGATGGGAGGAAAGAACAGCGAAAACGCGGTGCGTGCGTTGACGCCGATCGCCATGGTCACGAAGGTCACCGCGACCACGACCCAGCCGTAGAAGAACGGAAGCCGCATGTTGAGCTTATTTCATCCCTAGATGGTGCTACCGACCATCTGGGGCCGTCCGGGTCAAGCGATTTTCGCGAAGGTGTTTCTTGGCGGGCGCAGAAGCTGCCACATCGTCATGGCCGGCCGTCCACGTCTTCGCTACGCGGAACAAGGAACGCGGATGCCCGGGACAAGCCCGGGCATGACGACCTCTCGTATGTGTTCAAATGTTGCGAGGCCCGCGCTCAGGCCGCGTCGCGCCGCGAAGGCTGAGCGGTCTCGTCGAATGCGATCCGGTCGACCGGCTGCGGGCGTCCGAACAGATAGCCTTGCGCGAAATTGACGCCGAGCGCCGTCAGCCGCTCGAACTCCTCAGCTGTCTCGACACCTTCGGCGGTGACCGACATATCGAGGCCGCGCGCGAGCGTCACGATCGAGGCGATGATCGCGGAGCTGCGCGGCTGATGCGTGAGGTTGCGGATGAAGGACTTGTCGATCTTGATCTTGTCGAACGGGAACGCGGTCAGATAGCTGAGCGAGGAATAGCCGGTGCCGAAATCGTCGAGCGCCAGCTCGATGCCGATGTGCTTCAACCGCTCCATGAAGGCGAGGTTCTCGACGCCGCGTTCCAGCAGCACGGATTCGGTGATCTCGATCTCCAGCCGCTCCGGCGCCAGGCCGGAATCCGCCAGCGCCGCGCAGATCGTCTCGAACAGCTCGGCTTCCTTGAACTGGATCGGCGACAGGTTGACGGCAACCATGAGATCGCACGGCCAGGCCGCGGCGTCCGCACAGGCGCGCCGCAGCACGAATTCGCCGAGCGGCACGATCAGCCCGGTTTCCTCGGCAAGCGCGATGAACTGGTCCGGCGGGATCAGGCCGCGGCTCGGATGCCGCCAGCGCACCAGCGCCTCGAAGCCGCGACGGCCACCGCCGGCGACGTCGACAAAGGGCTGATAGTGCACCTCCAGCTGGCACTGCGCGATGGCATCGCGCAGATCGCCTTCGAGCGTATTGCGGGCCTCGAGCTCTGCCGACATCGCCTCGTCGTAGACGGTGAAGCAGTTGCGGCCGGCCGATTTCGAGCGGTAGAGCGCGAGGTCCGCCTTCTTCAGCAACTGCTCCTGGTCGCTGCCGTGGTCCGGTGCGATCGCGATGCCGATGCTGGTGCCGATCTCGACACGATGGCCGGGCAGCAGGAACGGTTCGGCGACCAGCTTCGCGATCCGCGCGGCGAGCTCGGTCGCAGCGGCCCGCTGATCGTCACAAGCCTCCTGGATGATGGCGAACTCGTCGCCGCCGAGCCGCGCCAGCACGTCGGTGGCACGCAAGGCAGATCTCAGCCGCAGCGCCACCTGGCGCAGCAGCGCATCGCCCGCACCGTGGCCGAGCGAGTCGTTGACGTTCTTGAAGCGGTCGAGATCGAGCATCAGGATCGCGAATGGCGGGCCCCGCACGCTCAACTGGCTGTTCATCATGTCGAGCCGGGTCAGGAAGAAGGCGCGGTTCGGCAGCCCGGTCAGGATGTCGGTCTGGGCGAGCTCCAGCACCCGCCGGTTCGCCAGCGACAGCCGCCGCGAGCTGCGGCTTGCGAGCATGAGATAGGTTGCGAGCGACAGCGTCAGCAGCATGCCGACGACGATGACCGCAACGGCGCGGTCGTAGGCCGTCTCCAGCGAACCGCCGGCCGTCGGCATGGCGCGCACCTGCCAGTCGGTATCCCCGATCTTGAGGCTGCCCGACCAGTGCAGCGTCCGGGCGACGTCCCGCATCGACTGCGGCGACGTGGCGGCCGACGAATAATCCGGCAAGGTTTGTTCCAGGCTGACGATCTGCCCCGTGAAGGGCGGATAGACGTTCACGCTGACCGCGGGGCTTGCACCCGTGGTCACGCGAATGGACTGGATCAGCAGCGGCAGATCGAAGACGCCGACGACGAAGCCCGCCAGATTGCGGCGCCGGTCCGCCACCGCCTCGCGCGAGGTTCCCTTGGCGTAGACGGGAATGGCAACGAGCACGTCGGGCTGCCGGCCGCCCTCCTTCGGGTCGTAGAGCCGCGTGCGAATGGCGGCGACGCGATCGTTGTCGCGCGCGCGCTCGAGGATTGCGCGGCGCTCTGGAACGGTCGCGTAATCCATGCCGTAGACCGACGACGTCTTCGGCTGCGTCGAATAGAACACCGGGAAATATTCATCGGCTTGCGGCGCGGTCGCGAAGGTCTCGCCCTGGAGCGACTTGATACGATAGCCGGACACGCCGTCCGTGGCCGCGGCGGCCTCGTATTCGGCGCGCTCCTTGCGGTTGACGCGCGGCAGCCATGAGATGCGCAGCATGCCGGGATGACGTTCGAACAGCCGGGAGCTGAAGGTCTCGAATTCGCTGCGGGTGATTTCCTCGTTGGTCGATTCGAACAGCGTACGCAGCGCGACGAGCCTGGAGATGTACTCGCTCATGCCGTTCTGCATGACGATGGCTTCGGTTTCGGCGGCGTTCTCGAACTCGATCCTGTTGACGCGGTCTTCCCATCGCGCCACGGCGGCGGCGCCGACGAGCGAGAACAGGAGACCGACGCCGACTGCGACGAGCGCAGGGCGATAGAGTCCGAGCAGCGGCGCGGCGCGCCACCATCCGATCCTACGTTCCCGATCCTGATTGTTCTGACCCCGACCGCCCATCTCGATCCCGCAAGTCCCCCTCGGCGCGGCAACCCACTTCTGGTTGAGCTGCCGGAACTGCTATCGGACAAGGATCGGGGTTAAGAACCGCACAATTTCAGATCCGGGTCGTCGCAGATTGCGCGGCTTAGTTAATGATTGGCCTGCAAGCAGGGCCCATTGTGCGAGCAATTTGCCGCTTTTCCCCGGAGTCTTACGGAGCACCGTTACATCAGGGGTTAGCGAGCTGTTCAGGGCGACCGGACTATCGTTTCCGGCAGGTATTCCCTTATCCGGCATGCATCCTCATGACACGATCGCGATCAGCGGCCTGCGTCGCATTGGCCGTCGCGCTACTCGCCGCGGCCAATCCTGCAGCGAAAGGCGACGAGGTCGGCGTCAGCGACGATGCGATCCTGTTCGGCCAGGCGGCCGCGCTCGAAGGCCCCTCCTCCGCGCTCGGACAGCGGATGCGGCAAGGCATCGTCGCGGCATTCACCGAGATCAACGAAAAGGGCGGCGTCCACGGCCGCAGGCTCCAGCTCATCAGCCGCGACGACGGCTACGATCCCGACCGCTCAGTGGCGCAGACGCTGCGGCTGATCGAGGAGGACAAGGTGTTCGCGCTGATCGGCGCGGTGGGCACGCCGACCGCGATGGCGACGATACCGATCACCAGTACCAGGAACATTCCCTTCATCGGTCCGTTCAGCGGCGCCGAATTCCTGCGCGACCTCGAGCTTGCGAACGTCGTCAACATCCGCGCAAGCTATGGCGCTGAAGCGGAGGCCTGGGTCAAGCACCTCACCGAAGATCGTCACTTCACCCGCATCGGCATCTTCTACCAGGACGATTCCTTCGGCCGCGACGGTCTCGCCGGTGTGAAGCGCGCACTCGCCAGGCGCGGCCTCGAGCTCGCAGCCGAAGGCACCTTCGAGCGCAACACCCGCGCGGTCGGCTCGGCCTGGCGCATGATCAAGCGCGCCGAGCCCGAAGCCATCGTCATGGTCGGGACCTACGGCCCCTGCGCGGAGTTCATCAAACTCGCGCATCGCAGCGGCTTCCATCCGACCTTCGTCAACATCTCCTTCGTCGGCGCCAATGCGCTCGCCCGAGAGCTCGGCCCCGACGGCGAAGGCGTCATCGTCTCGCAGGTCGTGCCGTTTCCCTGGGATCGCTCGCAAAAGCTCGTCGCCGACTACCAGGAGGCGCAGAGGGCGTTCGACCCGACGCTGACACCGGACTTCGTGTCGCTCGAAGGCTATCTCTCCGGCCGCCTCGCGGCCGCGGCGCTGGAAAAGGCCGGGCCACAGCCGACCCGCGCGAGCCTCCTGCGCGCCATCAACGACGTCGGCCGCTTCGACATCAGCGGCAGCATCGTCACCGTCGGCGCGCGCGCGACCGACGCGCCGCCGAAGGTGTTTTTGACCGTGATCCAGAAGGACGGGACGTTCAGGGCGGTGGATCGGCTTTAGCTGCAGCAGGACGTCGTCATGCCCGGGCTTGTCCCGCCTGCGCGGCCGAAGCCGCTTCGGCGAGGCGAAGGCCCGGGCATCCACGTTCTTGGCATCGCAGGCAAAGGGCGTGGATGGCCGGGTCAAGCCCGGCCATGACGATGCGGAAGCCTTGGTGCGCACAGCGACTGTATAACTTGCGTTAGCTCCGCAGCTTCAAGGCCGCCGCGTCCAGCGGTCGGCGTTCACTGCGCCTTGCGGGACTTCGCCTTTCACGATCGCCTCGACCTGCCGCACCGTTTCCAGCGACTGGTATTCGATCGCCTCCGGCGTCAGCCCGCCGACATGTGGCGTGGCGATAACGTTGGGAAGCCTCGCCAGCTCCGGGCTCGGCATCTGATCGGGCGCGCGGCCGACGTCCATCGCCGCGCCGGCGATGCGGTTTTCGCGCAGCGCACGTGCCAGCGCGGCCTCATCGACGAGATTGCCGCGCGAGAGATTGATGAAAACGGCATGCTTCTGCATGCGCGCCAGCGCCGCCTCGCCGATCAAATTCTCGGTCTGCTCGTTGGCGATCGCGAGGCAGACGACGTAGTCGGACGCACCAAGAAGCTCGTCGAGACTGACCTGCCGGATCGCGCTGTCGCTGACATCAGCGAAGGGATCGGAGACCAGCACCTCCATGCGCATCACCTTGGCGATCTCGGCGAGGTAGCGACCGATGCTGCCATAGCCGATGATGCCGATCCGGCTGCCCGCGAGCTGGCGGCCCATCCGCGCCTCGACCTTGCGGCCGGCCTGGTAATCCGCCGTCGCCCGCGACACGCCGCGGGAGAGATCGACCATGAAGCCGAGCGCGAGCTCGGCCACCGCCTGCACGAAGCCGGGCCCGGCGCGGGTCACGAGCACGCCGGCTTGCGAGGCCGCTTCCACATCGACGTTGCGGATGTCGACGGCGCAGCGGACGAAGGCGCGCAGGCGCGGCAATTGCGCAAAGATCTCGCCGCGCCCTTCGGTCATGCGATCGGCCACGATGATGTCGACATCCTTTGCAGCGCGCACGAGGCTTGCTGCGTCCAGCGTGTCATCGCTCTCGTGCAGGATCACCTCGGCGGCCGCCCGCAGGCCGTTCAGGCTGCGGTCGCCGTAGTAATTGCGACGCATCTCCGGCGTATGGGCGAGCAGGACTTTCACGAGAGAACTCCGTCAGTAGCCGAATGCCCGCGGCAGCGCGGTCGAGAGCCATGGCACGAAGGCGATGACGAGCAGGCAGAGGAACAACAGGCCGAGATAGCCCATGATCGGCTTCACCGTCTGCTCGATCGGCACATTGCCGATCAGGCATGCGCCATAGAGTCCGAGCCCGAGCGGCGGCGCGAACAGGCCGATGCCCATCGCGATGACCAGCACGACGCCGAAATGCAGGGGATCGACACCGAGCTGCACGGCCACCGGCAGCAGCAGCGGCCCGAAGATGATGAGCGCGGCCGCGCCTTCCAGCACCGAGCCCATCACGATCAGCACGCCGATCGCGAGCAGTATGAACAGCCACGTCCCTGATGTCTTGGACAATCCCAACATGAAGTCGCCGACCGCGTGCGGCACCTGCTGCAGGGTCAGCGTGAACGCCAGCGACTGCGCGGCGGCGACAATGAACAGCACGAGCCCCGCACGCGTCGCGCCCTGCACGAAGCTGTGTGCGGCCGACTTAAACGTGAGCTCGCGGAACACGACGCTGCCGACGACAAGCGCATAGGCCACGGCAAACGCGGAGATCTCCGTCGCCGTGGCAAATCCGCTCTTGAAGCCGAAGAAGATCATGAAGATCAGGCCGAACGAGGCGATTGCGCCGCTCCACAGGCCCGACACCGGCATCTGCGGCGCGACATCCTCGGTATCCGCCGGCCGCTTGCCGAAGATGATCGACACCGCGATCAGGACCAGCGCCATCAGCGCCGCCGGCAACAGGCCCGCCACGAACAGGCCGCCGATCGACAGGTTCGCGACGAAACCCAGGATGATCAGGTTGATGCAGGGCGGAATGGTTTCCGCCATCACCGCGGATGCGGCAAGCAGCGCCACCGCGCCGCCCGGGTTCTGCTTCGAGCGTCGGGCCGCCGGGATCAGCACCGAGCCGACCGCGGCGACATCAGCCATCTTCGAGCCCGAGATGCCTGAGAACAGCACCATCGAAGCGACCATCACGACGTTGAGCCCGCCGCGCATTCGGCCGACTCCGCGTTGCAACAGCTCGATCAGGCGCACCGACATGCCGTTGGCTTCCATGAGGTAGCCGACGAGGATGAAGAAGGGGATCGCGAGCAGCACGAAATTGTCGATGCCACGCGCCATCTGCTGGGCGAAGATCACGCCGGGCAGCGCGCCTTCGACCCAGATGAAGATCAGCGCGGCCAGCGCCAGCGCGAACCCGATCGGCAATCCGCCGAACAGGGTTGCGAAGAAGCCGATAAACATCAGCGTGCCCGCCGACGGCACCGTGGACGGCGACAGATAATCCCAGGCGAGATAGAGGCCGCTGACGATGACGACCGCAACGAGGCCCCTGACGATGTCAGGCAGCGGCCGCGCGCAGAGCTGGTCGATCGCGAACACCGTCATGAACAGCGCGCCGATGCCCATCGGGTAGAAGGTCAGTTCCAGCGGCAGGCCGGATCCCGTGGTCTGCCCTGACGTCAACGATCCCAGCTTGATGGCGTTGTAGGCGACATAGCCGGAGATCAGCACGACCAGAAGCGCGCTCGCGGCGTCGACCAGCGTGCGCAGCCGCACCGGCAGCAGATCGCGGAAGAAGGACACGCCGACATTCTCGCCGCGCGCGAGCGCGCTGGCCGCGCCGAAGAAGGCCGAGCCGACCATCAGGCCGCGCGCGACGTCGTCCGACCATTCGACCGGCGCATTGAAGCAGAAGCGCAGCAGCACGGAGGCGCACACCACCACGAGATCGGCGGCCAGGAGGATCGCCGCGATCGCGTCGCTGAAGCGAAGCAGCAGCGCGATGCTCCCGTGGCGGCCGCCCGAGAGGGGTACGGCGGCTGTCATCGCCATCTCAGACTTGGTCATCTCAAGCTTGCGTCGCGCGGATGATGTCGATGACCGGCTTGGACTCCGGCCGCGCCTTGATGAAGTTCTCGTGCTGCGGCGCGACGCGCTTCTTGAAGGCTTCGCGGTCGCATTCGGCCACCGTCACGCCCTTCTCGGTCAAAGCCGTCAGCGCCTCCTTCTCGACCGCAAGCCCATGGGCACGCGTGTCGGCCGCGGCCTTCTTGGCGGCATCGAGGAAACCCTCGCGCAGCTTCGGATCCATGCGGTTGTAGGTCACGTCGCTGAAGTAGATCGCGAGCGGCGAGAAATTGTGCTGCGTCAGCGAGTAGAATTTTGCCGTTTCGAAGAACTTGCTGGCCAGGATCGTCGGCGGATCGTGCTCCAGCCCGTCGAGCACGCCGGCCTGGAGCGCCGTATAGATCTCGCCGAAGGCCAGGGGCGTCGCGGCGGCGCCCATCAAGCGCAGGCATTCCGTGATCACCGGATTCGGCAACGTCCTGATCTTGAGGCCGGCGAGATCCTCCGGCGTCTTCACCGGCTTCCTCGCGAGCACGCTGCGTGAGCCGAAATTATAGGCCCAGGCGATGATGCGGATGTTGCCACTCTTGAGCAGCGCGTCCTCGATCGGCTTGGCGGCGCCGGAATCGAACGCCTTGGTCTGCTGCGGGAAGCTCGAGAACAGAAAGCCGAGGTCGAAGGTGCCGACCAGCGGCACCAGGTTGGCGGAGATCGACGAACCCGATACCATGAGGTCGATGACGCCGAGCTTCACCGAATTGATGACGTCGATCTCCTGCCCGAGCTGGTTGTCGGGAAAGAAGGCGACCTCGACCTGCTCGCCGAGCCCGTTGCCCTTCAGGTTCTTGACGAGGTTGTCGTAGTAGACGCGGCCGTTGGCGTATTTCGGATCGTTCGGCAGCGAGGAGGAGCATTTCAGCTTCAGCGTCGCCGCTTCGGCGCGACCGATGATGGCAGGAGAGAGAACGAGGCCGGCGGTGACCGCCGTCGACGACTTGATGAACGTGCGACGGCTCACGGGCACGATGGTCATGGCGCGGTCTCTCCCCGAATATTCTTGCTTACGGCCGAGATCGCTGCCACGGCCTGTTGCGAAGACTGTATGGCCAAAGCGACGGGGCAGGCAAGGGTTGCGGCCGGCCGCCGCAAAGCGGCGTGTCGCGAACATCGACGGCATCGGCACGGTCAAAACCACCGTGTTTGTCCGGGATTCTCGCTTGGATCGGCCTGCGGGTAGATGTGCGAGAGGACGCTTCGCGCAGCAGCAGGGATCAATCCAATTGGTGCATGGATCAATGCGCAATTCACATGGATACCACCGGAGCGATGCCACCGCGGCTTCGGCAGACGCCCTGCCCCATTTTGCCGCAGCTTGCAGCGTGATCCAGCGCACAGACGGACGCGTGGCGGCAACCTAGAAAAGCTGACATCATCGTGCGCATTGCCGATGGAGGTGACACCATGCGCCGTCCAGTCCTTCGCAATTTGTTTCTTGCATCCAGCCTTGTCGCGCTCGCGCAATTGATGACGCCGACGGACGCCGACGCCGAGGCGCGGCTCGCACTCGTGATCGGTCAATCGGCCTATCGCACCGTGCCGGAGCTGCCCAACGCAGCCAACGACGCCAAGGGCATGACGGAGCTGCTCGGCAATGCCGGCTTCACCGTCACCACGGCGGCCAACCTGGCGCAGAACGAGATGCGCGCTGCAATCTCCGATTTCGCCGGCAAGGTCAGCGCCAGCGGCGCCGACACCGTCGCACTGGTGTTCTATGCCGGCCACGGCCTCCAGATCGACGGCGAGAACTATCTGGTGCCGGTCGATCTCGATCCCAAGCGCGAGGCCGACATTCCGCTCCAGGGCGTGCGGCTGAACGATCTGCTCAACACGCTCGGCGCGCTGCCGACGCGGGCACGCATCTTCATGCTCGATGCCTGCCGCAACAATCCGTTCCCGGCGCTCAGCGGCGCCGGCCGCGGGCTTGCGATCGTCGACACCAAAGCCGGCGCGCCCGGCTCCTTCATCTCCTATTCGACCTCGCCCGGCGCCGAAGCCGAGGACGGCTCCGGCATCGACAGCCCCTACACCACGGCCGCGCTGACCGTCGCCAAGCAGCCGAACCTGCCGATCGAGGAAGTGTTCAAGCGCATCCGCATCGCCGTGGCGCAATCGACCGACGGGCGGCAGATCCCGTGGGAAAGCTCGTCGCTGACGACCGACTTCAGGTTCTTCGGCGGCGAGAGCAGCGGCGGACAGCCTGCTCTCCCGGGCGCATCCGCCATGGCACTCGCCAGCGGCACGCGCAGCGTCGCGGACTGGCGCAAGGATTTGCAGGGCAAGGAGCCGAAGGCTGCCTATGAGCTGGTGATCGCCGACGACACCGTGGAGGCGTATCAGGCCTATGTCGAGCTCTATGCACAGGCCTCCTACACGCCGCGTCTGCGCACGATCCTGGAGCGCCGGCGTCAGATGCTGGCCTGGGAGCGCGCCACCGCGATCAACACCCGCGCCTCGTTCGAGGCCTATCTGGCGAATTGGGATAACAGCGATCTCGCCGCAACCGCGCGCCGGCTGCTGCTCCGTGTGCAGAACCGTAACTATGCCTTGCCGGTCGCGGCTGCTGCGGCCGCTGCTCCGATCGCGGTCGCAATGGCCCCGACCTGCCCGTGCTCGGCGCCGTCGACACCGGCAACGCCGGTCAATCCGGCGGTGGCGCCCATCATCAAGAAGCGCGTCGACGACACGCCGCCGAAGCGAAAGGTGGTCGAGACGCCGTCAAAACCGCGCCGGCCGCCGCCCGACGAAGTGGTCTACGAGCGCGCGCCGCCACCTGGCCCGCCACCTGAAGCCGTGGGCGTCGGAATTGGTGTCGGGATTGGTCTCGGCATGGGCATGGGCGGCCGTGGCGGAGGCGGCTACGGACGCGGCGACTACAACCGCGGCAGGTACTGAGCCCCAGTTCACCAAGCGAATGGATGTCCGCAGGCCCTGCCTGCGGACATTTCTGTTGATGGTGAGCGGCCAGCAACTCTCGTGCCCCGGACGCAGCGCTCCCGGCGATGCGAAGCATCGTCCGGTGCGGTGCGCTGCAGAGCCGGGGCCCGCGTACCAGCGAACTGTGCGGCGCGATGGGTCCCGGCTCTGCGCAGCAACGCTGGGCGTTGCAGCGCGTCCGGGACACGAGAGTTGCGGATATTTCGCCTTCTGTGGCCTTCCGGAAGTACTGTAGGCTGATCTGCTGACGCCAGCCTTCCCGGGGATTCCATGTCGATGCCGCACGACGCGCCCGCCAAGAGCTCATGGCCGCTGTTCCGGTCACTCGCGTCCTATTCCCTGCCCGGCGACCTCATGGCGGGCCTGACGCTGGCGGCGATTGCGATCCCCGAGCAGATGGCCACGGCGCGGCTTGGCGGTTTTGCGCCGCAGATCGGCTTCTTCGCGTTCATGGCGGGCTCGCTCGGTTTCGCACTGCTCGGCGGCAACCGCTTCCTGTCCTGCGGCGCGGATTCCACGATCACGCCGATCTTCGCCGGCGGACTTGCCGCGCTCGCTGCCACCGGCTCGCCCGAATATCAGGGGCTTGCGATCGCACTGGCGCTGATGGTCGGCGCGATGATGCTGGCCAGCGGCGCTTTCCGCCTCGGCGGCATCGCCAATCTTTTGTCAGTGCCGGTCATGGTCGGCTTCCTCGCCGGCATTTCCGTCCACATCATCGTGTCGCAATTGCCGGGCGTGCTCGGGCTTCAGTCACCGAGCGGGCCGACGCTCGATCGCATCGGCGTACTCGCGACCGAACTCGGCCACACCAACCCCTTCACGCTCTGCATCGGGCTCGGTGTGCTCGCCGTGGTCTTCATCGCCGAGAGGGTCAGCGCGAAAATTCCGGGTGCGCTGATCGGGCTCGTCGCCGCGACACTGGCCACAATCGGGCTCGGCCTCGAAAGCAAGGGCGTCAACGTCGTCGGCGCGGTGCCGGGCACGCTGCCGCGGCCGACCCTGCCCGACCTTGCGCCGGAGCAATGGGTTCGCCTGGTGCCGCTCGCCTTCGTGATCACCGTCGTGGTGATGGTGCAGACCGCCGCGACGACGCGGTCGTTCCCGTCCGATCCCGACAAGCCGGCCGATGTCGACCGCGACTTTCTCGGCGCGGGCGCCGGCAGCGTGCTGGCCGGCCTGTTCGGTGCCTTTCCGGTCGATGCGAGCCCGCCGCGGACCGGGATCGTCGCCGAGACCGGCGGACAATCGCAGCTCGCGGGCCTCGCCGCCGCGCTGATCGTGCTGGCGCTACTCGCGTTCGGAACGGGATTGCTGCGGCACGTGCCGGATGCGGCGCTCGGCGGCATCCTGCTGTTCGTGGCGCTGCGGATCATCCGCCTCAAGCAGATCGTCACGATCTACCACCAGTCCTTCAGCGAATTCCTGCTGATCGTCGCCACCGCCGCGCTGATCATCGTGCTGCCGATCGAGCAGGGCGCGTTCCTCGGCATCGTGCTGTCGCTGCTGCACGGCATCTGGAGCACGACGCGCGCCAAGCTCGTCGAGTTCGAGCGCGTGCCCGGCACCACGATCTGGTGGCCCGCCCATCCGCACATCACCGGCGAGCGCATCGCCGGCGTCGCCGTGATCGGGCTCCAGGCGCCGCTGTCGTTTCTCAATGCACCTGGCTTTCGCAGCGACGTGACCAAGGTTCTCACGACGTCGACGCCGCAACTGCTGGTGCTGGAGGCGAGCGGCATGGTCGAGATCGACTTCACCGCCGCGCAGATCCTGCTCGACGTCTTCAAGTCGTGCAGCGAACAGGGCGTCACCGTCGCGCTGGCGCGGCTGGAATCGGCGCGCGCGCAGAACGCGTTCGAACGTTTCAGACTGTTCGACGCCCTGCCCCGCGAACACGTCTTCCACAGCGTCGACGAGGCCGTGCGCAAGTTGGCAAAATAACCACCGCCCTCACTCGGTCCGCCGCCCCAAAGGGAGCGATACTTTTGGTCGCCGGCCAGTTCGCGGAGTAAGACCATGGCCGCCGCGTCAAAGCTAGCACTTGATTTCCTGCTGCGACGGGCGACAATGATGTCGCGCCAGCTTCCGGTACCGAACTTCATATAAGACGGGGAAAACCCGCTTGGCCGCGGCTATACCGTCGCTGCGCGGGAGGGATCGTTATGACGGTAGGGTTCAAGCGCTGGCTGCAGCGCCGACATGATCCAGGCCGCCGATCGTATCGCCGTTACGATTGGGTGCGATGCAATCGCGCCGCTGCTCCGCGAAGAACGCCCCCTGGTTCGCGGCGAACTCGCCACCCCGGCGCTGCAAGTGGAACGCCACCAAATGATCATCGAGCCAATACATTGCGGACGTTGTCGCGGGCGCATGCGTTGGGCCACGGAGGCGCGATAGACTGAAAGAGACTCCAAGCCGGCGCAAGACTGGCCGTAGAGCATCAACTCGGACACATCGAGGGAGGGATGCATGACGACAGTAACCCGACGTAACGTCCTCAAGGGCGGTACCGCGCTTGCGGGCGGCATGGCCGGAATCCTGGCGGTTGGTAGGGCGCCCGCCTATGCGCAAGCCGCTACGGTGCACTGGCTGCGCTGGACCGACTTCGTTCCGGCGTCAGATCAGCTGCTGCGCAACGAAATCGCCAAGGAGTGCGAGAAAGCGCTCGGCATAAAGCTCAATATCGAGACCATCAACGCCAACGACATCCAAGCCCGTGTCACCTCGGCGATCCAGTCCGGGTCCGGCCCCGACATCGTCTGCGTCCTCAATAATTGGGGGCAACTTTACGGCGAAAGCGTCGTAGACGTCAGCGACATCGCGGAAGCACTCGGCAAGAGCCAAGGCGGCTTCTACGAAACATCCCGCGCTGTCGCCAATGACGGCAAGAAGTGGATCGCAGTGCCGTGGTCCATCGTCGGCTTGCAGATCGCGTACCGAAAGTCCTGGTTTGCCGAGATCGGCTACACGGACGGAAAATTCCCCCAGACGTGGGAGGAGTATCGCGAGGCCGGCAAGAAGCTGAAGGCAAAGGGACGGCCAATCGGCCAAACGCTGGGTCATACCTTCGGCGATGCGCCCGCCTTCGCCTACCCCTACCTGTGGTCCTGGGGCGGCAAGGAGGTCGAGGCAGACGGCAAGACGATTGCGCTGAATAGCCCGGCAACCGTCGAGTCGGTTAAATTCATGGTGGCCTTCTGGAAGGACGCCCACGACGAAGGCGGGCTCGCCTGGGACGATTCCAACAACAACCGCGCTTTTCTGTCCGGGACATGCAGCGCCACGCTCAATGGCGCCTCGATCTACATCGAGACTCTGCGCAAGCCGGATACCTACAAGACGGAGGCCGGCGGGCCGCTGAAGGACGACATCCTGCATGCCGCGCTGCCCAAGGGCCCCGGCGGACAGTTCAGTTATCACGTCCCGTTCTCGAACCTCCTGATGGGTTATTCGAAGAACCAGGATGCGGCGAAGAAATTCCTTGGCTGGATTCATTCCAAGGATGTCTACGACAAATGGTTCGTCTCCCAGAAGGGCTTCTCTGTCGGCCCGACCACGGATTGGGAAAAGCACAAGCTGTGGGGCGACGACCCTATCATGCTGCCCTACAAGCAAGCCGCGCGCACAGGGCGCTTCGCTGGCTACGAGGGACCCTCTACCCGCAGGGCAGCCGAAGTCGTGACCAAGTACGTCATCGTCGATATGTACGCAAAGGCCGTCCAAGGCATGCCCCCCGAGGACGCCGTGAAATGGGCAGAGGCTGAGCTCAAGAAGGTCTACGTCTGAGGATAAGCCGCCCCCCGCCCATTTTTCGAGGGGCGGCGGAATCTTCCGGCCGACGAGGATCGAACATGGCGATAAGCGCGGTCTCCGACACCACGCTCCGCGAGGCGCCCCCTCCCCGGCGACAGCGTTTGCTTGAGGACGAGCGCTGGCTGGCGTTCGTGCTGCTGGTGCCGACCATCGTGCTGCTCGGCCTGTTCATCGCCTATCCCTTCATGCGAGGGATATTGCTGTCGGTTACCAGCTCGCGCGTCGGTGTTCCCGGCGACTTCGTCGGCCTCGCTAACTTCTACAAGATCTTCAACGACGGGATCTTTCGCACCGCCGTTTACAATACCTTCCTCTATACGGGTGTGACCACCGTCTTCAAGCTGGCGCTAGGGCTGTGGCTGGCCATGCTGCTCAACCGTAATTTCCGCGGCAAGGCTTTTACCCGTGCTTTCATCCTGCTGCCATTCATTATTCCGACCGTGCTCTCGACTTTCGCCTGGAAGTGGATGTTCGACCCGACGTTCAGCGTTCTCAATTGGCTCCTCTACCATCTCGGTTTGATCACCGGGCGGATCAATTGGCTGGGCGACCCGGACCTCGCCATGATCTCGATTATCATCGTCAACATCTGGCGCGGGGTGCCGTTCTTCGCCATCAGCCTGCTCGCCGGCCTGCAGACCATCAGTCCCGAACTCAACGAGGCCGCCGCCATCGACGGCGCCAAGCCGTGGCAGCGGTTCTGGCACATCACCTGGCCGCTGCTGTTGCCCGTGACCATGGTCGTAATGCTGTTCTCGGTGATTCAGACGTTCGCCGATTTCCAGATTGTCTATGTGATGACGGGCGGCGGGCCGGCCAACGCAACGCACCTGTTCGCCACCTACGCCTATCAGATCGGCGTCGGCACAGGCCTCCTAAGCGAGGGCGCCGCCATCTCGCTCGCCATGTTTCCGGTCCTGTTTCTGGTCGTCGTCATCCAACTTCTCTACATCCGCCGCGTGGAGGTCCGCTGAGCCATGATCGAAGGCGCAAGGTGGCGAAAGTGGGTGTTCTTCTACGTCCCCATGACGTTGTTCCTGCTTTTCCTGCTGTTCCCGTTTTACTGGATGGTGATCACTTCGGTGCGGCCGGACGGCGAGCTTTACCGCCCCTGGAATTCGAGCAACTACAATCCGTTCTGGACCTGGGAACCGACCTGGGACCATGTCAGGTACCTGTTCGAGGAGACGCTGTTCGCATCGTGGCTGTGGAACACGACGTTCATCGCGCTCGCATCAACCGCCATCTCGCTCGTGTGCGGTGTGTTCGCCGGCTATGCTCTGTCGCGGCTGAACTTTCCATTTGCCGGCAGCCTGGGCACCGCCATCTTCATTACCTATCTGGTGCCGCAGACGCTGCTGTTCATTCCGCTGGCAGAGATCATACGCAACTATCGGCTGGGTGACACGCCTTGGTCACTGATCCTGACCTATCCGACCTTTCTGATTCCATTCTGCACCTGGATCATGATGGGCTACTTCAAGGCGGTACCGAAGGAGCTCGAGGAATGCGCGCGTATTGACGGCGCCTCGCGCTGGCAAGCGATGCTCTATATCGTCATCCCGGTGGCGATCCCAGGCATCCTCTCGGCCGGCATCTTCGCTTTCACGCTGTCGTGGAATGAGTTCATCTACGCGCTCGTCTTCCTGTCCTCGCCTGAGCAGAAGACCGTGCCGGTCGGCGTCACGTCGGAGCTGATCCGCGGCGATGTATTCTACTGGGGGCCGCTGATGGCTGGGGCCCTGCTTGGATCGATACCGGTTGCTATCGCCTATTCGTTCTTCGTCGAGCACTACGTCGCGGGATTGACCGGATCAGTGAAGGGCTGACAGCACCGCGGATCGCAGGGATTCGAAAGCGCGCATAGCGACAGCGCATAATCCGCTGGAGGCAGGTGGAAGCGAATGGGCCAGGTCGTCCTCAAGGGGATCAACAAGTTCTTTGACAACGTGCACGCTGTCAAAGACGTCAATCTGCAGATCCGCGACAAGGAATTCATGGTGTTCGTCGGCCCCTCCGGCTGTGGCAAGACGACGACGCTCAGGATGATCGCCGGGCTCGAAGCGATCAGTTCCGGCGATATCTCCATCGACGGCAACGTGGTCAATGAATTGGCACCCATGGACCGTGACATCGCCATGGTGTTCCAGAATTACGCCCTGTACCCGCACATGACCGTGTACGACAACATGGCGTTCGGCCTGAAGATGCGCAAATTCGATAAACCCGAGATTGACAAGCGCGTACTGGAGGCGGCTGACATCCTCGGCATCGGCGAATTGCTCACGCGCAGGCCACGCCAGCTCTCAGGCGGTCAGCGCCAGCGCGTGGCGTTAGGCCGTGCTATCGTGCGCCACCCCCGCGTTTTCCTGTTCGACGAGCCGCTGTCGAACCTCGATGCCAAGCTGCGGGTGCAGATGCGCGTTGAGCTGAAGAAGCTACATCTGCGTCTCGGCACCACAGCCATTTACGTTACTCACGATCAGGTCGAGGCTATGACGCTGGGTGACCGAGTCGTCGTCATGAAAGACGGCGTGGTGCAGCAAGTGGGGGAGCCGCTCGAACTCTACAATCATCCCTCCAACAAGTTCGTCGCCGGCTTCATAGGCTCCCCAGCCATGAATTTCGCGGCCGTTACGGTGACCGAGGCGAACGGATCGCTGATAGCCGAGAACTCCGGCCTGCGCATCAAGCTGCCGGACGAGACCGCGCAGCGGCTGCGCGGTTGTACCGGACGCAAGGTCATGCTCGGCGTGCGGCCGGAGGACCTCACCATGGCGGGTAGCGCGGATCTCGGCCACCCATGCTTCGATGCTGTGATTGAGGTGGTCGAGCAACTCGGCTCGGAAATCCTGCTCGATATGAAGGTCGGCGAGAGTATCATGGTGGCGAGCGTCGAGCCGACCGCGAGGGTGAGGGTCGGCGACAAGCTGCGCGTTGCCATGCGGCCTTCCAGGCTTCATGTTTTCGACGCGCAGACCGAGGCGGCCATCTAACGCCGGCAGAGGATCAACTCCACCGGTGAGCGGGAATTCGCCTTCTTGTCACCAGCTTCGATGACGCCCGGAGAGCGCGATGGCACTTGGCTCGTTGCCGGGCACACCGGATTTACGATTACACTAGGCCAGGGTCGGATGATCCCGCTGCACGGCCTCGCGGATCCAGCTGGCATGGATCGCGCGAAACAGGATCTGCGCGGTCTTGAGGTCGTTCGCCTTCATGCAGAGATCGACGATGCGATGGACGGCGGCGTCGCGCATCAATCCATCCGAGATATTCATCGCAATTTCCATCGCCACCTTGGCCGCGCGTTCATAGCGCTCGCCTTCGCGCTTGTCGTTGCGCGCCGAACCTGCCGCGCTCGCCGCTGCGGCGTCACAGATCGCGCGGATGTGCTCGACGGCCTCGATGTCGCCGAGCGGTACTTCGATCGTCTCGTCCCAGATGTCTGCCGGCTTCTGCTTCGCGAACCACTTCATCGCCCCTCACCAATGGTCTTCCAGCCGCCGTAGTTCCACGCTCCCGCCTCGCCCAGCATAGAGAGGTCGATCGAGATCGGCGAGGCGATTTTTCCGCCACGCATTATCGATATGCAGTCAGGACGTCCGACGTGGTCCGATGGCCTCGAACTGCGCCTTCTGCTCGTCATTCAGCGTGGCGTAGAAATCCTCCAGCGCTGCTCTAACCGACTTGACGCCGTCGAGCATCGTGTCGAGCCGCTTGCGAACCGCCGCCATTCGCGCCGGCGGCGTCATCACCTCGCCGGGCTCGCAGGCCGCCTTGAGCGATGCGCTGACCTTGGCGCTGGTATCCTGGAGCACCTGTAGCGCAGCACGCTGGGTGTCGTTGGGATGAAGCCTCGCCTCGATGTCAGTGCTGGGCCAATCGAGCGCAGCAGGCGTCGCGCAATTCTGGACCAGCGATCCCCCGGTGTTGCTGGAAGCCGTCGCACGACGCTGATCCTCGGCCAGCGCATTGAAGCGCGCCTTCTGCTCGTCGGTGAGCGAGCCGTAGAATCTATCGAGGGCGGGCTGAACGAGATCGACGGCTTTCTCCATCGCCTCGATGCGCTGCTGCATCGCCGTCAGCCGACCTGGCGCTGTCGCCGCGACCTGCGACGGGCAGGACGCGCGGATCATCTCGGACGCCAGGATCGAGGCATTGCCGAGTTCGTCGAGGCTTGCACCTTGCGCCTCGGTCGGCTGCACCGCGGCGGCGATCTGGTCGATCGGCAGACCGACGATCTCGCGGCGGTCGCTGCCGCAAAGCCGATCCAGCGGCACGCCGCGCGCCTGGCGCCGTCCCTGCGGCAGATAGGCCGAGAGACCGTCATAGCCATAGGGCCCGAAGATGCCGGCATAGATGTCAGGATAGCCGTAGCCCCAGAAGCCGAGACCATCGCCCCAGATCGTGTAATCGTAGAGATCGTTGTAGGCGAACGGCCAGAACAGCGGTCCGACCCAGCCATAACCGCCGCCCGCATGCTGCCACCACCCGCTGCTGGCGCCGTGCCAGCCGGCGAGTGCGGCCGCCGCCGCGATCTGCGCTCGCGCCGCCGGATTGCTGATCAGACGGCCGTTGCGGAAGGCGCTGGAATGCACGTTGAGGGCGTTTCGAAAATTCGCAGGACGGACGGCCGCATTGCGGATCTGGCCGAAGTTCGGGCCACGATGTCGGGCGCCCGTTGCGAAGCGGGGCCCGCCATGATGCCCGCCACCATGCGCATGTCCGAAGCCATGACCACCAAAATGGCCGCCTCCATGATGACCACCGCCGTGATGACCACCGCCGTGATGGCCACCGCCGTGATGGCCACCGCCATGCCCGCCTCCGTGCCCACCACCATGGCCGCCACCGTGCCCGCCCTTGCCCAGAGCCGTGCCCGTCAGCATGCAGGCAAGCGCCATCACGGCAATTCCAATGACAGGTCGCAACATCGCATCCTCCCGCACAGCCGCGCCATTGAGGCAGCGGAAATTGACGGGAATTGGAACCGGCCTGACTGCCGAAAGTTCCGCGACCGCGACGCAGCGGACGGCGCGCTATGCCTCCGGCACGATCTTGCCGGGATTGAAGATGTTCAGCGGATCGAGCGCCTGCTTCAGCGCCCGCATCGCGTCGAGCGCTTCGGGGCCGAGTTCCGCCTTGAGATATTTCTGCTTGCCCTGGCCGATGCCGTGCTCACCGGTGCAGGTGCCGTCCATCGCCTGCGCGCGCTCGACCAGGCGATGCATGAACTCCTCGCCGCGCGCCATCTCGTCGGCATCGTTGGTGTCGCAGACCAGCGAGCAGTGGAAATTGCCGTCACCGACATGGCCAACGATCGGCGACAGCAGATTGAGGCGCTTGAGATCTTCCTCGGTCTCGCCGACGCAATCGGCAAGCCGGGAGATCGGCACGCAAACGTCGGTTGCAACCACGCCGATGCTGTCGCCGGGACGCAGCGCCTTCACCGACCAATAGGCGTCGTGCCGCGCCTGCCACAGCTTGGTGCGATCCTCCGGCTTGGTGGTCCAGGAGAAATCGCCGCCGCCGCAATCCTTTGCAATCTCGCCGAACGCCTTGGACTGCTCGCCGACCTCGACCTCGCTGCCGTGAAATTCCATCAGCAGCAACGGCGTTTCCGGCAGCGTCAGCTTCGAATAGGCGTTGCAGGCCTTCACCTGCGCGGCGTTGAGCAGCTCGATGCGCGCCACGGGAATGCCGGTCTGGATCGCCAGGATCACGGCCTGACACGCCCCGTGCACGGTCTCGAACGACACCGCGCCGGCCGCGATCGTGTCAGGGATGCCGCGCAGGCGAATGGTCAGCTCGGAGATGATGCCGAGCGTGCCTTCGGCGCCAACGAACAGATGTGTCAGGTCGTAGCCGGCCGATGATTTCTTGGCGCGCGTGCCTGTGGTGATGATCTCGCCGTCGCCGCGCACGACCTTCAGCGCCAGCACGCTGTCGCGCATGGTGCCGTAGCGCACCGCGTTGGTGCCGGAGGCGCGGGTCGAGGCCATGCCGCCGAGCGAAGCATCCGCGCCGGGGTCGATGGGGAAGAACAGGCCCTGGTCGCGCAGATGTTCGTTCAGCGCCTTGCGGGTCACGCCGGGCTGGATCACGCAGTCGAGGTCCTCGGCATGCACCGCGAGCACCTTGTTCATGTCGCGCAGGTCGATCGAGATGCCGCCGGCCGGCGCGTTGACCTGGCCCTCGAGCGAGGTGCCGGTGCCGAAGGCAATGACGGGCACGCGGTTCCTGGCGCAGATCCGCACCACGTCCTGGATGTCCGCGGTCTCCTGCGCCATCACCACGCCGTCCGGCGGCTGGTTGACGATCCATGTGGTGGTATGGCCGTGCTGCTCGCGAACGGCCTGCGAGGTGATGAGGCGGTTGCCGAACCGTGCGGCGAGCTGCTCCAGCGCGCTTGCGAGGGCTTTCGGCTCGACCCGCGGCGGATTATTGGTGATGGTCGTACCCACGGACATTCCTCCCGACAGAAGAACCGTGGCAAAGGACATCTAACCGGTCAAGTCAAGCGACCGCGCGCATAGCAGGAAAGACACATGCCGGAGACCGCCGCTGCCGAGCCGTTCCGCTCCTCGATCATGCAGATCGAGCCGCAATGGATCGACTACAACGGCCATCTCAACATGGCCTATTACAACGTGATGTTCGACCGCGCGATCGACCAGATGTGGTTACAGCTCGGGATCGGGCCGGGCTACATGAAGGAGCGAGGCGGCTCGACCTTCACTGCCGAATGCCATGTGCGGTATCTGCGCGAAATCCACCTCGGCGATCCCGTGCAGGTGTCGGTCTGGCTGCTCGAAGCCGACGACAAGCGGCTGCATACGTTCCAGGAGTTGCGGCACGCGACCGAAGGCTGGCTGTCGGCGACCTCCGAAAACATGTCGCTCCACATCGACATGGGCTCGCGAAAGGTGGCGGCCTTTCCGCCCGATATCCGGCAGCGCATTGCGGCCGTCGTCGGGGCCCACGGCGCCGTGCCGCGGCCCGAGGGCATCGGCCGAAACGTGGCGATGCCCTCGAAGCGGTAGTGCAAGATCCGGAAAAGTGTGAAGCGGTTTTCCGGTAAGATCATGCACCAATCAGACCGCGCTATATCCTGTTGCGGCCGCGGGCAAGGCCCACCACGGCCGAAACAAGGAACAGCACGACGGCGATGAAGAAGATGATCTTGGCGATCTCGATCGAGGCGCCGGCGATGCCGCCGAAGCCCAGGATGCCGGCGATCAGTGCGATAACCAGAAACGTCACAACCCAGCCTAGCATGGTCAAACCCTCGTCTTGATGTCTGTCTGCGTCGGCGCGGCTGGCCGCGCCACCTGTCCAGACAATCTCGACGCGGGAACGATGGTTCCGGCCCACGCAAGCTGGAAATTCGCCCTCGCGCAGGGAACAAATCGGTCCGCCGTGCACGTGGAAAACCGCTCCCGGCGCCCCATATAGGCAGCAATCCCTGTTAAGAAGGCTCCCTTCCACCACCCCGCGGTGCCATCGTGGGGCCAATGATTCGCATGACCGAGCCGAGCAAGATCACCAGCGTACCCGACCACCAGCCCGCAGCCGGCGGCATCGCCGCGCGTGCGCGCGCCTCCGTGGGCCCGAAATATCTGTCCGGGCTCAATCCCGAGCAGCGCGACGCCGTGGAGACGCTGGACGGCCCGGTCCTGGTGCTGGCCGGCGCCGGCACCGGCAAGACGCGCGTGCTGACCACGCGCATCGCCCACATCCTCAGCCAGGGCCGCGCCCGCCCGGCCGAGATCCTGTCGGTGACCTTCACCAACAAGGCCGCGCGCGAGATGAAGCATCGGCTCGGCCAGATGCTCGGCCATGCGGTCGAAGGCATGCCGTGGCTCGGCACCTTCCACTCCATCGGCGGCCGCATCCTGCGCACCCATGCCGAGCTGGCGCAGCTCAAGTCGAACTTCACGGTGCTCGACACCGATGACCAGGTGCGGCTGCTCAAGCAACTGCTGCAGGCCGACAACATCGACGACAAGCGCTGGCCGGCACGCATGCTGGCCGGCCTGATCGACGGCTGGAAGAACCGCGGCCTGACGCCGTCGCAGGTGCCGTCAGGCGAAGCCGCCGTGTTCGCCAATGGCAAGGGCGGCAAGCTCTATGCGAGCTACCAGGAGCGGCTGAAGATCCTGAACGCCGCCGATTTCGGCGATCTGCTGCTGGAAGACATCCGGATCTTCCGCGAGCATCCGGACATCCTGCGGCAGTACCAGCAGCGCTTCAAATTCATCCTGGTCGACGAATATCAGGACACCAACGTCGCGCAATATCTGTGGCTGCGGCTGCTGTCGCAGGCGCCGACGTCTCCCTCCTTCACCTCTCCCCGCGTGCGGGGAGAGATCGCATCGCAAAGCGATGCGGATGAGGGGGACTCTCCGAAGACTGAACTCGTGGAGACAGCCCCTCACCCCGACGCTCTCAGCGCGAGCGAAGCTCGTCGCGACCCCGCAAGCGGGGCGAGGGAGCAGACGCCTCACGTCAAAAACATCTGCTGCGTCGGCGACGACGACCAGTCGATCTATGGCTGGCGCGGCGCCGAGGTCGACAACATCCTGCGCTTCGACCACGATTTCCCCGGCGCCAAGGTCATCCGCCTCGAGCGCAATTACCGCTCGACCGGCCACATCCTCGCCGCCGCCTCGCATTTGATCGCGCACAACGAAGGCCGGCTCGGCAAGACGCTGCGCACCGAGGACCATGACGGCGAGAAGGTCACGGTGACGGGCTCGTGGGATTCGGAAGAGGAAGCCCGCGGCATCGGCGAGGAGATCGAGCAACTGCAGCGCCAGGGCGAGAAGCTCAACGAGATCGCGATCCTGGTGCGCGCCTCCTACCAGATGCGCGAATTCGAAGACCGTTTCGTCACGCTCGGCCTGCCCTACCGCGTGATCGGCGGCCCGCGCTTCTACGAGCGCGCCGAAATCCGCGACGCGCTGGCTTATCTGCGCGTCATCAATTCACCGGCCGACGATCTCGCCTTCGAGCGCATCGTCAACGTGCCCAAGCGCGGCCTTGGCGACGCCACCGTGCAGATGCTGCACGACCACGCCCGCAAGCGCCGCATCCCGCTATTCGAGGCGGCGCGCGCGGTGGTCGAGACCGACGAGCTGAAGCCGAAGGCGCGCGGAAGCTTGCGCGACGTCGTCGCCCAGTTCGACCGCTGGCGCGCCCAGCGCGAGGTCACCGCGCACACCGATCTCGCCCAGATCGTGCTCGACGAGAGCGGCTATACCGAGATGTGGCAGAAGGACCGCTCGGCGGATGCCGCGGGCCGGCTGGAGAATCTGAAAGAGCTGGTGCGCTCGATGGAGGAGTTCGAGAACCTGCAAGGGTTTTTGGAGCACATCTCGCTGGTGATGGATCGCGACGGCGGTGCCGAGGAAGACGCGGTGTCGCTGATGACGCTGCATTCGGCCAAGGGTCTCGAATTCGACAACGTGTTCCTGCCCGGCTGGGAGGAAGGCCTGTTCCCGAGCCAGCGCACGCTGGACGAACAGGGCCGCGCCGGCCTCGAGGAAGAGCGCCGGCTCGGCCATGTCGGCCTGACCCGCGCGAGGCGCCGCGCAAAGATCTACTTTGCGACCAACCGCCGGATCCATGGCACCTGGTCGACCACGATCCCGTCGCGCTTCCTCGACGAACTGCCGTCCGCCAATGTCGAGATCACGGAATCCAAGGGCGGCTCGGCCTGGGGCGGCACCGGCGGCTACGGCGCCTCGCGTTTCGACGACATGGAGGCGTTCGGCTCGACCTATTCGACCCCTGGCTGGCAGCGCGCCCAGGCCAACCGCAACCGGGGCGGCGGACGCAGTGGCGGCGGCCAGGGCGGCTTCGAGGAACAAGCCTCGTCGTTCTCCTCCTCATCCGGCCCGGATTTCGGCAGCTTCTCCTCACGCCGCCGCGGGCCGATAACGATCGAGGGCGAGCTGGTCGCCAAATCCACCGGCACCACCTCGGAATTTTCCCTCTCCGACCGCGTCTTCCACCAGAAATTCGGCTACGGCCGCGTCACCAAGATCGACGGCAACAAGCTCACCATCGCCTTCGACAAGGCTGGCGAGAAGAAGGTCGTGGACAGCTTCGTACAGCGGGCGTGAGGCCTGACATGCCTCAGTACGTCGCCATCATCGAGGACGCAGGCCCGGACGACGCCGTCAGCTTGTGGTTTCCCGACCTGCCGGGCTGCATTTCCGGCGGCGACGACGTCGACGAGGCCCTGGAGAGTGCGCCCGAGGCGCTCGCGTTCTATGCGCAGGAGCTGAGCGCGGACGGCCGCCAGCTTCCCCCACCAAATACGTTGGACGAGCTCAAGGCCGACCCTGAAGTGGCCGACGACCTCAGGAAACACACCGTCGTCCTGATCGAATGGCCGCCCCTCCCTGAGGCCGAGTGAGGACTGTTCGCCGCACTGGCCGGACGTTCGACAGTTCTCGCCCGAACAGCCCTTGACCACCGCGAACTTCCCCGTATCAGATGCACCCATGGTCCGGGGCATCACACTGATCTTGCTGGCATTGGGGATGCCGTCGCTTGCGGCGGCGGAGACCATGAGCTTTGGCGATTCGATCGGGCTGCTGGCCAAGAGTTGCGGCGCGGAAATCGTCGCCAATTGCCGCGGCGTCAATCCGGACTCGACCCGGCTGAAAGAGTGCCTGTCCCGCAACCGCGACGTGCTCTCCCAGCAATGCCAGAGCGATTATCTCGGCGCCTTCGATGCCATCCAGAAGCGCGTCGCCGCGCGCGTCACGGTGGCGAACGCCTGCCAGCGCGAGATCGTCAAGGTCTGCGGCGGCTCGACCAAGGAGACCAGCAAGTCGATCCCCTGCCTGGTCTCGACGCCCAAGGGCATCAGCAACAACTGCCTGAAGGCCGTCGACGACGCGGGGTATCGGTGATGCGCGCGAACGGAATCGCCATCACGCTGGTCGTGGTCCAGGTCCTGGCCCTGCTCGCGGGAGCAGCAAGCGCGCAGACGGCAGCGCCGACCCGTGACGACATCGTCGGCAAGCTGAACCATTTCGAACAGGCCGCCGAGGTCGACCTTCCCGCGATGAAGCAGCAGGTGATGGAGCGCGCCAAGGCCAGGATCAAGAACGATCCGGGTCCGGTGAACCGCCCGCTGATCGCGCCTGACCTCGCCAACCTGCCCGCCTTCAACGCGCAGATCCAGTTCGACGCCGACACGCCGATCATCCAGCCGGCGTCCTACCAGACCGTCGGCCGCATCGCGGACGCGCTGGTCCACTCCTCGCTGCTGCCCTACACCTTCCTGATCGTCGGCCATGTCGAATCCAATGCGAAGACGCGTGAGGCCAATGCGATCCTGAGCCAGCGACGCGCCGATGCAATCCGTGACGTCCTGGTGAACACCTTCAAGATCTCGACCAAGCGGCTGCATCCGATCGGCCTCGGCGAGGAGCAGTTTCTCGACCGGGCCAAGCCGACCTCGGCCGTCAACGGCCAGTTGCAAATCCTGACCTATGCCAAGGTGCCGGAGGACGCGCCTGCACATCCGGCTGCGGCGCCCGGGCCTGCGGCGAAAAAGCCCGCCAAGAAGCGCTGAGCGAGATCGCTTCCCCCGACGGAACTCTTTGAAGTTCCGACCGTTTTACGGCCTGTCGAAAGCGCAACAGCCATGCTTTGCGCGACACGCGAGCCGGTTTGTGCACTGCCCTATCCGGTGCTATAGCCTGTTCTCGCCCTTCCCCGACCCCATGCTGCACGAGACCGAGATGGCTGGTTATTTTCAACGCCAACTGGCCGATTACGTCGAATATCATCGCGATCCCTGGAACTGCGCGATGCACGTGGTCGGAATCCTCCTGCTCTTCACCGGCGCGGTGCTGCCGCTCACCCTCGTGCGTTTTCCCATCTTCGGGATCGAGGTGAGCCTGGCCGTGGTTGCGGCCCTGCCGGTGCTGGTTTACTGGCTGATGCTGGACGCCGGGATCGGACTCGGCATCCTCGCCGCGATGATCGTGCTGCTTTCGGTCGCAACCGCAATCGGCAATCAGGCCTCGATCGTCATGATGTGGTCGATTTTTGCGGTGCTGATCGCATCTGGCGTCGCAGCGCAGATCGTGGGCCACAGGGTTTTCGAGGAACGGCAGCCGTCGATGGTCGACCACCCCGCGCATTTCCTGCTTGGACCGATGTTTGTCATGGCGAAATTATTCATTGCACTGGGCTTCCGTCGCGACCTTGCCGCGATTCTGGCGCCTGTTCCGACCAATTCCCTTTCAACCCGATAGCTCTAGAAGCGAAACAGTAAACCTTCTGCATGGCTCTCGTACTGGTTACCGGTGGCAGCGGCTTCATCGGACATCATCTCGTAGAAGCGCTCCGCGCCCGTGGGCAGCGGGTACGCGTTCTCGATGTCCGTGCGCCGGCCGCGGCGAACGCGGACGTTGAACATATGCACGGTTCGGTGCTTGACGCCGCTGCCGTCGATGCCGCGATCGCCGGTGTCGATCAGATCTATCACCTCGCCGGCCTGCCCGGCATGTGGGTCGCCAACAAGCAGGACTTCCACGACGTCAATTGCCGCGGCACCGAAATCGTGCTTGCCGCGGCGATGAAGCGCGGCGTGTCGCGCTTCCTGCACTGCTCGACGGAATCGATCCTGTTCCCCTATTCCGACCTCAACGGCGTTGCCGCCGAAGAGGCGCTGCAGCCGGCCGATGCGATGCCCGGCGCCTATACGCGGTCGAAGTCGCTCGCAGAGCACCACGCCGCGAAGGCGGCGGCCGCAGGCTTCCCGCTCGTGATCGGCACGCCGACCATGCCGATCGGCGCCGCCGACCACAATCTGACGCCGCCGACGGCGATGCTCTGGTACTTCCTCCAGAAGAAGGTGCAGCCGCATCTCAACTTCCTGGTCAATCTCGTCGATGTTCGCGACGTCGCGATGGGGCTCGTGCTGACCATGGAGCGCGGCCGCATCGGCCAGCGCTACATCCTCGGCGGCGACTGCGTCCCGCTCGGCAATATCCTGCGGATGATGTCGGCGATGAGCGGCCGCCGGCAGTTCCCGGTCGTCGTGCCCGGCAAGATTGCCGAGCTCTCCGCTATCATGCTCGAAGCCATCTCCGATCGCATCACCCGCCGGCCGCCCAACGGCACTGCCGAGGGCGTGCGCATCGCGCTTGCCGCGAGCGACCTCTCGATCGGCAAGGCGCGCACCGAGCTCGGCTACGCGCCGCGCCCAATCGAGCCGGTCTTGCGCGAAACCATCACCCATCTGCTCGCCCGCAACGGCCAGCGGCCCTCCGGCGCCATCGAGCATCACGCGCTGTCCTCGCGCGCGAGCTGAAGCCGCCGCCCAAACGCAAAGAACCTTCATGTCCTTCGATTTCAGCAAGCTTCTCTCTGTCGCCTGGGGTGGTTGGACCACGACCTGGCCGACGCAACTGCTCGCCCTGATCTGGCTCGCCTGGCTTGCCAGCTGGGTCGGCGCCTCGTTCTGGCAGGGCCGTACCCAGAAGCAGGTGATGACGCTGGAGTCCGGCCGCTATCGCATCCCGATCCTGGTGGGCGGCATCCTGTTCACGCCGTGGACCGCGGAAGTGCTGGGCGAAAAGCCGCTCTGGGTGTTCAGCAACGCCGGCGTCTACATCGTGGCGCTGATCGTGCTCGCCGGCATCTCCTTCACCTGGTGGGGACGGCTGCATCTCGGCCAGTTCTGGTCCAACACCATCACCCACAAAGAAGACCACCGCGTCATCGACACCGGCCCGTATGGCATCGTGCGCCATCCGATCTACACCGGCCTGATCCTCGGCATGCTGGTGACCGGCATCGCGGTCGGCACGGTGACCGCCATGCTCGGCGCGATCCTGATCTCGCTCGGCATGTGGCAGAAGGGCCGGATGGAAGAGGTGTTTCTGTCCAAGGAGCTCGGCGAAGACGCCTACGGCGCCTATTGCCGTCGCGTGCCGATGATCATCCCGTTCCTGTCGCCGCGGTGAAGCGTCCTGAAGGCGCGGTCGCTGCGTTCCGCTTTCTCTGCACGACGTTACTGCACGCGACGATCAAATTGCGTTCCTCGCTCGATTGCATGATGAACGCGGAAGCAACAGCCGCCCGATGTCTCGCGCCAATGGGGCACCACAATGAAAAGGGACCATCGGAGTAACCGATGGTCCCAAAAGCCTCAAAGGCTGTTCGCTGGCAAAGGCCTTGCCGTGTCTTGCCAAGTTGGGCTGCGAGCAGACTTGGCGGGCTGCTTGCAGGGTTGATGCTCGCTCTACGCTGGCCTTCTGGACCCTGGCCTCTTTGACGCTGGCCTTACGGACGCTGGTCCCGTCGGACACTGGTTGCCATCGGCTCTGGTCACGTCGGCGCTCGTCGCTCTCGGCGCTGGATGGTGCGAGAAACCGACTCGATCAACCAATGCCAATTGAACTGCCGACCCGACGAATAGTCTAGGTGTTGTTGTCTGTTCCTCTCGAAGAAATTTGGGTTAGCGAGGCTGCCAATTCCCGCATCGTTGGATGTCATTTCTAACGACAACCGGCAGCCCGCCGACCGAATTGCGAATGGCGCACGTCCTCGCTCTGGACCCGTCAGCGCGAGTTTTGCTTTTTCGGGGATCGCACCCTTCTGGCGGGTTTTGTCACTGCTATGTCAGCCACGGCAGGGTTTGCGACTGACGCTTCGAGAATTTCGTATTGAGCATGCATCCAATGGACTTCCGCCTTTCCGTCGGGTTGCCCATCGGCGACCCAAAGGTGGTAGGCGCGCTCGCGAATTGCCTCTTCCAGATTTGGCATGGGATTTTCCTTGCGAATGATCCGCCCAGCCCGGCCAAAAGACTTGCTCCAGTAGGGTTAATGAAATCTTAACGGGGCAGCGGAAGCCATGAGTCGTGCGGGTGCGGCCCAGGGGCGGTCGGCGCTCATTGCGAGAAATCTCGGCGGCCGTCGCGGACGCCGGTCGCAACGAACGATAATCCGCATGCCGCGACCGGCATCAAACTCATGCTTACCGAGGGTCGACGAGGCCGTGCACGCGCCGCCTCTTTGGGGGCTCGGGGCCCGATTGACACCAGCACAGCGAAACTAGTCAGTCGATTGGCGCGAGCCGTTCGTTCCACCGCGCCGCAAGGTTTTTGATCTGCTCGAAATGCAGGATCGCCGGCTCACCCTCGCGGACGATTGTCGTCCGCTTGCGTTCCTTGGGTGGCAACGTCATCGCGCGCGATACTGCCGCGCGCAGTTTCATCGAGCCGTGATCTGTCAGGGTGACGAGTTCTTCCGGGTCAAGGGCCATGGGTCCACGCCTACGCTACCGGCTGGCCCGCAAGCCAGCACACGCGCCCCGAATGCCCAATTCTCCAGATAGCCCAACATGGTTAATGGTTCGTTATCGTTTGGCTCTGTCATTGGATTGGCGCGCGCGGGTAACGCGGCGTGTTGTCCCGTAAGTCCCCGCGGGTCACTTCAAATTCCTCCGGGTGTGGTCAGTCAAATTCCTCCACCCGCGAGGCAGGACAAGGGACTGTTAGTTTGAGTTTGTTTCCCGGGCAAGAGCTTCAGC